>QNFJ01000028.1 GCA_003646305.1 Gammaproteobacteria bacterium
ATGAACCATGGCGTAGCCGAGTGTTTTATCGTGATGCATTAACGGGAGATTACGTAACCACTCGAGTAACTCATCACAATCATGGGCGGTTAATAACGCATCAAAAGTATCATTTTTTCGAGCTTTAAATTTACCATGTGCAATGGCAAGCAAGTGTAATTCATGATTACCTAAAACGGTGATGGCCGCATTGCCCAGCTTTTTGACAAAGCGAAGTGTCTCTAGCGAGCCGGGGCCACGATTGACTAAATCACCCGTAAACCAGAGCGTGTCATCTTCAGGATCGAAATTAATTTTATTAAGTAGACGTTGCAGCTCTAGCCAGCAGCCCTGCACATCGCCGATTGCGAAAATTGCCATGTTGGTCCGTTTTAGTGCAGGGTACGTGGTATAGAGAGTACAAATTGTTCAATGGGGGCATCAAACTCTACCCCTTCATCATCGATCATTCGGTAGCTTCCACGCATAGTGCCAACGGAAGTTTCAATCATTGCAGCACTACTATAGTGGTGCTCTTCACCCGGCTTTAGGCGAGGTTGCTGGCCAATCACTCCATCTCCTCGTACTTCTTGAATTTTATTGTTGGAGTCGGTGATAAGCCAGTGGCGTGTTAGAAGTTTGGCTGGGGCTGTGCCATTATTTCGAATGGTCACGGCATAGGCAAATAAATACCGGTTCCGTTCTGGCTCAGACTTTTCTTCAATAAATTGACAGTCGACATCGACTTCGATGGCGTGGCTAGGTTGAGGGGGTTTCTGGGTCATTTCTAAAAGCTGATCATTGGTTTACTATTCGTTACCTTGACCATTATATTCTGAAATAGCATGAGAACGAAGATACGATTACTTTTATTCACCTTGTCACTATTCACGACCAGTGGATCAATCTGGGCAGCCGATGACGTGATGATGTTGTTTACGGCAGCACAGTCAGGGAACATTGAACGAACCCAAACACTTTTAACAAATGGTGTAGATGTAAATGGCAAGACGACGAGCGGCCGGACAGCGTTAATGGGTGCGGCATTTAGTGGCAATGTGCGGATCGTAAAACTTTTGATTGCACATGGTGCCGACATTTCTCTGACAGACAATAACGGCAATACCGCTTTGGGGGATGCTGCGATATTTGGCCATGAAGAGGCGGTTAAAGTTCTAATAGCGGTTGGCTCTGACGTAAATGCGGCAGATAAAAATAAATTATCAATCCTCACGAAAGTGAATAGAGCCGGCCACAAAAATATTGCGAAACTGCTGGAGACGGCTGGTGCCAGCGAAGGTGGTGGTGATGCGGAAGAAGAATAAAGGAAACGTTTAAATGCATATTCATATCCTCGGTATTTGTGGGACTTTTATGGGCGGTGTTGCCTTGCTAGCCCAGAAAATGGGCCATCAGGTGACTGGCTCCGATCAAAATGTCTATCCGCCGATGAGCACACAACTGGAAGAGCAGGGGATTGTGCTGATGTCGGGTTACAGCGCGGGAAATCTCAAACAAAAGCCTGATCTTGTTGTGATTGGTAATGCGCTATCACGCGGGAATCCTGAGGTTGAAGCGGTTCTTGATGAAAATATCCCGTATACATCGGGTGCGCAGTGGTTGTCTGACTTTTTGCTGAAAGATCGCTGGGTCTTGGCGGTGGCCGGAACCCACGGCAAAACAACTACCTCAAGCATGCTGGCCTGGATACTGGAAAGTTCGGGCCATGAGACCGGTTTTTTGATCGGCGGTATCCCGATGAACTTTGGTGTCTCCTCACGATTTGGGAATTCACCTTTCTTCGTAGTTGAAGCAGATGAGTACGATACCGCCTTCTTCGATAAGCGTTCAAAATTTGTTCATTACCGCCCTAAAACAGTCGCCTTAAATAATCTTGAGTTTGATCATGCCGATATTTTCGATGATCTTGACGCGATCAAGCGCCAATTCCACCATTTTGTGCGAACGGTTCCCTCATCAGGATGTATTGTCGTTCCAGAGCAAGATGAGAATATCGAAGCTGTACTTTCGATGGGTTGCTGGACCCCCGTTGAAAAAACTGCTTTGGGAGAAAGTGACGTTGCTGTTGCCTGGCGGGCCGACATACAGTCAGCAGATGCCAGTCTGTTTGAACTGTTTCATCACGGAACATCTGTCGGCACGGTCAATTGGGCCTTGAGCGGCAAACATAATGTTAGCAATGCGCTATCGGCTATTGCGATGGCGAATCATGCTGGCATCAGTCCTCAACAGGCCATTGCCGCACTGCATAGCTTTCAGAATGTAAAAAGAAGGCTAGAGACGCGTGCAAAGCTGAACGGAATCACCCTTTATGACGATTTTGCCCACCACCCGACCGCTATCGCAACAACTTTAGAAGGTTTGCGCGGACGTGTTGGAACTGAACGAATTATCGCCATACTTGAGCCGCGCTCCAATACGATGCGTATGGGGGTTCATAAAGAGACATTGGGGCAGTCACTCAACCTGGCGGATGAGGCGTTGATTTATCAGCCGGAGGCGCTGGACTGGTCTCTCGATACTGTTAAGAAACAGTCGGACTGTAAAGTTTCTATCTTCACGAATATCGACGACATCGTACGCCATCTTGTCGATACCAGCCGATCTGGAGACCATTTTTTGTTTATGAGTAATGGCGGTTTTGGCGGCATCCACAAACAGGTAGAGGAGGCTTTGCAAAAAGCCTGAGCAGATGGAACTCCCTCTCTTTCCAGTCAGCACAGTACTTTTTCCCGGCAGCACGCTGTCTTTGCGCATTTTTGAACCACGCTATCTGGAGTTGATCAGCCACTGCATGAAAACCGATAGCGGTTTTGGTGTTAGCCTGATTAAAGCGGGAAAAGAGGTTGGGCCGGCTGCAGATTGTTACACAGTTGGGACGTTGATAAAAATTATCGACTGGGGTCAGGGTAAAGATGGTTTTCTAGAAATTGAAATAGAAGGTGTCTGCCGGTTTAAAACGACCACTGACTGGGTTGAACCGAATCAGTTAAAAATGGCCGAAGTTGAAATGACGCCCGAGCCAGCTCACGCAGTACCGGGGTCGTATCTATTTCTTGCTGAGTTTTTGGAAGGACTGATGCGACGGGTGGAAGGACCATCGAGTGAGCAGCTAGAAAACTATGAAGATGCTGTGAAATTGGGCTATAAACTGGCTGAATTTTTACCGCTAGGCAGCTTGCAAAAGCAAAGTTTTTTAGAAATGAGTAACCCCGTAAAACGGCTGGAGCTACTTGCAAAGCTAGTTGACCAGACATTATCCAGGACAGAGGCGCGCTAAACAGCGACCGCTTTCGGCAGTTGCCACTCAATGGCCGCCCTTCCATTTTCAATAAGATAATCATTGGCTTTGCTGAAATGCTGGCAGCCAAAGAAGCCTCGATACGCAGACAGCGGCGAAGGGTGAGGGGCTTTTAGTACAAGGTGCCGTTTTAAATCAATCATGGCACCTTTCTTTTGAGCGTAACTACCCCACAACATGAACACCACACGCTCAGAACGTTCATTAACGGTTGCGATAATTTTGTCTGTGAACCGTTCCCAGCCTTTACCCTGGTGCGCATTAGCATTTGAATCTTCCACCGTTAAAACGGCATTAAGGAGTAATACCCCCTGTTTTGCCCAGCTCTCCAGGTAGCCATGGTCTGCTGGCTCAACCCCCAAATCACCCTGTAACTCTTTATAGATATTGGCTAAAGAAGGCGGCGGCTTCACTCCAGGTAATACAGAAAAGCACAAACCATGCGCCTGTCCAGGCTGATGGTAAGGATCCTGACCGATAATCACCACTTTCACCTGATCTAAAGCTGTTGTTTCGAGTGCATGGAACCAGTTGGCGGAATGAGGGTAAATAACCTTGTGCCGTCCCTTTTCTGCCTGAAGAAACCGTTTGAGCGACTGCATGTAAGGCTTTTCAGACTCTGCAGAGAGAGAAGGTTGCCAGCTGGGGGCATTTTCTAAAATGATAAACTATCTCACACTGTTTTTAAGGTGGCTGAATTGTAGCAGAGGCTTTTCGGGAACAGATTGTTAATTAGTGAGAGAATAAGCGCTCTATTTATTAGGAACATTTCAGCATGGTAGAAATTGGCAGAACCCAACGGCTTAAAGTACTCAGGAAAGAGGCGGAAGCTCTGATACTTGATGGAGGAGATTTAGGTGAGCTTTCACTTTCTCTTACAGCCCTCCCGGAGGCCTATCATACCGCAAGTAAAGTAGAGGTCTTTGTCTACCCGGATTCAGCCGATAGCCTTGCCGTAACCACCGATAAACCATTGGCAGAAGCTGGGCAGTTTGCACTCCTTAAGGTGGTCAGCACCAACGCCTACGGTGCTTTTCTGGATTGGGGGATGGATAGAGACTTACTGGTTTCTTTTCGTGATCAGCACGATGAAATGCTTGAAGGGCGCTCGTATATCGTCTATCTCTACTTTGATGGAGAGGCGCACCGTGTCACTGCCACCTCAAAAATTGAACGTCATCTGGATGAGATCCCGCCACCATTTTGTGAAGGGGAGCAGGTGAACCTTCTAATCGCCAACCGCACAGACTTGGGAATGAATGCGATTATTAATAACACACACTGGGGTGTTTTATATGCCGATGAGATTTTTGATCGGCTAAGTTATGGCCAGAAAACAACCGGTTACATCAAGAAAATCAGAGAAGATGAAAAAATTGATCTTTATCTACACAAACCCGGTTATGGTGCCGTCGATAGTCTCTCCCAGAAAGTGCTGAATTATCTGAAAGAGCAGGACGGGATGATGGAGATCACCGACAAAAGCCCACCTGAAGTGATTTATAACCAGTTTGGGGTGAGCAAGAAGAAATTTAAAATGGCGCTGGGTAGTCTTTATAAAAAGCGCCTGGTCAGGCTTGAAAAAGAGGCTGTTTACCTGGTGAAGTAAGCGATTAGTTTTGCCGACGTAGAAACTGCACAAATCGAAATAGTGTCCAGCCGACGATAATGCTGACAATCAGTGCCAACACGACCTTTTGAGTCATTTCAGTCGCTTCTTCTAGCGAACTGCCAAATAACACGCCGGGTATCAGATAGGCCGGTGCCCAGAGTAGCGCAGAGACGACATTAACTGTTACAAACTGCTTGGCTGACATGTCCAGCATTCCCGCAATAAATGGAATAATGGCGCGAATAGGACCAAAAAAGCGGCCCAGCATGACGCTGATCGCGCCGTGACGGTGAAAGAAGTGAGTGCCACTCTCAACCAGTTTGGGGTGGCCAGATAGCGGCCAGATGGCGAGCAACTGAACGTGGTAATGGCGGCCCAACCAGAAGCTGATTCCATCACCCGCAATCGCACCAAGTATTGCTGCCAAACAGATGGGGGAAAAACTGAGTGTGCCGGTACCAATTAATGCCCCAGCCGCAAACATCATCGCAACGCCCGGGATCAGGAGGCCAACTATCACGAGCGATTCTGCTAGTGCGATAAGGAAAACAATCAGCTCGGCCCAACTGGAGTGAAGCTCGATCCAGCTGATAAAAAGTTGATAGTATTCGCTAAGCACAACCCTTTTTAGTCTTCTTTATTACGCATAAAATCGGCGGTTTGAAGGAATGCTGCGAGCAGCTCATTACGCAGCTTGTCATCGATCTCAAACTCGCTAAGTGCTTTGTCCATGCAGAGCATCCACTGATTACGTGCTTTTGTATCGATGGGAAATGGCAGATGTCTCTGGCGCAGGCGAGGGTGCCCATATTTTTCGATGTAAAGTGAGGGACCTCCAAGCCAGCCGGAGAGAAACATAAAAAGCTTTTCACGCATCATCTGCATATCGGCTTTATGCATAGCTCGAAGCTCTTTGACTTCAGGCAACGTCTCCATATAGTCATAGAAACGGTCAGAGAGTCGTTTTATACCCTCTTCTCCACCCAGCAATTCGTATGAGCTATGGGCCTTTGACGGCTCATCTTTTCCAAACCACATTAGAGCTCCCTGAACAATTTTTTAGCCGTTTCAATGGTCTGGTCAAGTTGTTCGGTGGTATGCGCCGCCGAGACAAAACCAGCTTCAAAGGCGGAAGGAGCGAGATAAATACCGTTATCAAGCATGCCGTGGAAAAAGCGATTAAAGAGTTCCTGATCACACTGCATCACCTGATCAAAGTTGGAGACCTTTTTCTGATCCGTAAAGAAAAGCCCAAACATGCCACCAACCATATTGGTGGTAAAAGGGACAGCGGCTTCATCAGCCGCTTTTTGAAGGCCTGCCGTTAAGTAACGAACTTTCTCACTGAGTTGCTCGTAAAAACCGGCCTTAGAGATCAGCTCCAGTGTTTTCAGGCCCGCAGCCATAGCAACAGGGTTGCCTGACAAAGTGCCAGCCTGGTAAACCGGCCCAACAGGGGCAAGATAGTCCATAATCTCTTTTTTGCCGCCAAAAGCCCCAACCGGCATACCGCCACCGATCACCTTACCAAGTGTGGTCAGGTCTGGTGTGATCTCGTAAAGGGCTTGTGCGCCACCAAGTGCCACACGAAAGCCGGTCATTACCTCATCAAAAATTAGTACCGTTCCAGAGGCATCGCAGCAGGCACGGAGTGCTTTAAGAAAACCGGGTAGCGGTGGAATGCAGTTCATATTCCCAGCCACCGGCTCAACAATCAGACAGGCAATTTCAGAGCCATTTTCAGCAAAGAACTTTTCAACGGCCTCAATATTGTTATACGGGAGTGTGAGTGTCTGTTCAGCAAGTGCAGCAGGCACACCAGGGGAACTCGGAACACCCAGTGTCAGTGCGCCAGAGCCGGCCTTAACCAGAAGCGAGTCAGAATGGCCATGGTAACAGCCTTCAAACTTTACAATCTTCTCTCGGCCTGTGTAGCCCCTTGCCAGACGAATGGCGCTCATCGTCGCTTCGGTTCCAGAGCTGACCATACGAACTTTCTCAATAGAGGGAACAATCTGACTGATTTTTTCCGCCATTTCTGTTTCGATCTCGGTAGGTGCCCCGAAACTTAAACCATTTTTCGCAGCTTCGATAACGGTTGAAATCACTTCGGGGTGAGCATGGCCCAGAATCATCGGCCCCCACGAGCCAACGTAATCGATATAACCCGTTCCATCCGTGTCATAAACAGAAGCTCCCGCAGCACGGGAAATAAAGAGAGGCGTTCCACCAACCCCTTTAAATGCGCGTACGGGTGAGTTTACGCCACCAGGAATCACTTTTTGGGCCTGTTCGAAGAGCTTGTTTGAGTTTGTCATATCGGTTTAAGAAGGTGAGAAGGGGCGAATGAGGAAGTATTTTACCGAATAATGATGGTTATTCTTAACCTAATTCTAATCAATCTAACGGAGGGAATTTAAGCGGCCTTATTTTTAAGGTTGGCAATCAATTTTGGATAACCATTTATGGAGCGCTTGATGGCAGGGATATCAAAGATTGCGACCTGGTCGATAAGTTGCTGGGCGTAGTCACTAATTAACTTGAGTGGATAACGATTTGTTACTTCGATAAGTGCCTCTGCAAAGAGATTGATTTCCGGAAGGTTATTACCTTCGGAAATGGTTTTGTACCGCGCTGACAAACTGTGAAGCTCGCCGAGTACAAAAGGCAGGACTTTATATTCAGCATCAGATAGCTCAAGAGCTTCTGAAGGAATATTTTGTGGAGACTCCATCGTCTTGAAGGGTAAGAAATTAGATAGCAGATCAAGCAGGTCGGCTTTGAGAACCGGTTTTCTCAAATAACCATCAAAATCGGCACTTTTAATCTGCTCAAATTCATCGGTCATGACTGATGCGGTCAATGCGACAATAGGGCTGTTTGAGAACTGTTTAATCTCTCTGGCCGCTTGATAACCATCCATGACCGGCATGCGAATATCCATTAAGATAAGGTCGAAATGTTGTTGTTTTGCGAGATTAACGGCCTTCAAACCATTTTCTGCACTGGTAACGCTCAGGGCCGTTTCGGAAAAAGTTGCGATCATCAGTTCCCGGTTGTCATTTACGTCATCAACAATAAGGATGTTGGCAGGCATAAAGCGGATGGACGGATGATTCTTATCATCGATTGTTGATGGTGTTTTTAACGCGGCAATATCGACACCCGATAACTCGATGATAAAGGTTGAACCCTGCCCGAGCTGACTGGTTAAAGAAAGTGTTCCATCCATCATCTCGACCAGCCGTCTGCTGATTGATAAACCTAATCCCGTACCGCCATATGTTCTGGCATCCTGGCCGCTTGACTGGGCAAAATCCTGAAAAATAAGCTCCTGCTGATCTTCAGAGATACCAATTCCACTGTCTTCTATTTTAATCAACAGGTCTACCTTACTTCGAATTTCGTCTTCATTATCTGCCTGTAGATATATGCGGATAACACCTTGTTCGGTGAATTTAATGGCATTTCCGATCAGATTAAGTAACACCTGGCGCAGACGAGCCTCATCAAGCTGTAAGCTTTGTGGAATGAGTGGGTCAATATCAAGGATCAGGCCGATATTTTTCTCAGCAACTTTTAGGCTGAAAATATCTCCTAGCTCGTGCAGCAGTTCCGCGGGGTTGCAGGGGTTTTTCTCAAGGTGCAATTTGCCCGCTTCAATTTTGGAAAGGTCTAAAATATCGTTAATCAGAACTAGCAGACTATTGCCCGCCGATTGAATGGTTTTAACAAATGAGAGAAGTCGTGGTTCTTGAATCTGTTCACCCAGTAGCCCGGTAAAACCGAGAATCGCATTCATTGGTGTGCGAATCTCATGGCTCATATTGGCCAAAAATTCAGATTTGGCACGGCTTGCCGTTTCGGCATATTCTTTCGCTTTACCCAGCGCCTCTTCCAGTTCAACCCGTTCGGTCATATCAACAGCGATCGATAGTAAAGCAGGCTTGTCATGATAGGTGATCGGAGTAATAGAGATCATCATCGAACGAACTTCACCATTAAGATTTAACATGGGAATAATTTTCTGCTCAATTATCCCTTTTTCAGACAATTCCTTCATAAGGGCCGTACGGTCGGCACTGTTCTCATAAAATTTGAGTATGTTATGGCGCTCGATCTCCTCTTTAGAAACATTATGGTCACTGAGTGCCTGTGGATTGGCCGACAAAATACGCCCATCAAATGATGTAACAACAATTTGCAGTGGAATTTTATCGATCAATATTTGAGTCTGCTCTTCAGCGACTTTCCTGAGACGAACCTCTTTTGCCAGGTTTCTGTTCCAGTAAAGTGTGAAGGCGATAATGAGAAGCAGAGCAATTGCCACTTGAGCAACCAATTGGTAATTAATTTTTTCCAGGTACTCCTGTTTGCCCCATTTGTTGGCGATACGTTGTTTTTTATCGGGGCTTATGTTGTTGAGCGCACGATTAAACAAAGGAATTAAAGGTGCAAATTCTTTTCTCATGCCAAAAGCCAGTTGGGTGTCAAATTCAGTTTTGCCGACAACCCGAATATTATTGATACTCATTTCTGAGATTTGGTAGCTGGCCTGAGCCAGTGTGGCGAGCAATGCGTCGATTTTCCCCGTTGAGACAGCGGTAAGCCCTTCCCGAAGCGTTTTAACGGTTTTGAAGTTGATTTGTGGGTGCTGTTTAACGATTTGATCCAAATTGCCATAATCTTTAATAATGGCAATTTTTTTATCTTTTATCTGGCTTAGGTTTTCAACATATTGCTGGTCATCGCCCATGATGATAACAATCGGGCTGGAGAGGTAGTTTTCTGTAAAAGTTAAGTGGGATGGTAGTACCGTGTTTGTTGCAGAGAGTATATCTGCTTGTTTACGTTTAATTTTTTGGAGGGATTCGCTCCATGATTGAGTCGGCACAATGGTCAGTTTGATTCTCAGGCTTTGCTCAATTATTTTCAGGTAATCGGCCACCATGCCGACGTAATCACCTTGCGCGTTAAAGGCCTCATAAGGGAGCCAGTTTGGGTCGCCTGCAAAATGGATCTCCGGATGATTTTTTAACCATTCCCGTTCCGTAATATTCAGCTGAATAGTTGTGCTGATGGATGGTTGCTTTCCGAACCATTTTTTAGCGATAGTTCTTCTTTCTTCTTCTGAAATAGCATCCAGCCCCTTTTGAATAATTGAAGCGAGCGCTGTTTGCTCTTTTTGGGTGACAACGTGGATATGCCGCTTACCCAAGTGGCCGGTTGATTTAAAAGGGATGATGGTATTAATTCCTTTTAAATCGAAAGTATAGATAAGCGAGCCATAGGTGTCGTAGAGAAGTTCTGCCCGTTTTTCCAGTACCGTGTCGATTGCCTCACTAAAGGTTTTAACCTGAACAATTTCTATTTCGGGGAAGTGTTTTTGTAAAAATTGTATATGTGCGTAGCCTTCGGGAACAGCAACACGCATATTGTTTAGATCTTCTAGCGTCTTCGCTTCGAGATCATCTCGAATAAAGAAAAAATCGAGCACTTCAAAGTAAGGTTTGGAAAAGTTTAGGTAGTGATTGCGCTCATCGGTGAAGTAAACGGCCCCCAATAAATCAATTTCTTTATTCTTTATCCGTTGCAGATTTATCGACCAGGGGGCGATTTTTATATCAAAAGATAGTCCCGTTTTCTCTGCAATCAGTTGTAGGTAGTCATTGGCAATGCCACTATACCCTCCCGTTTCGCTGACAAAATTAAAAGGGGTCCAGTCTGGGCTGCCACCGACAGAAGCAATAGGATGTTTTTTTAACCAGACTTTTTCTGTAGGGGTTAGCGTAACCGATTTTTTCTTTATTTTAGAGGTGACTCCGAGCCACCGGTTGTAAATAGCCTGGCGCTCTTCTTCTGTGATCGCATCTAAACCTTTTTGAACAATTGAAGCCAGTTCTGGTGCGCCTTTTCGCGTAATAATGTAAATGGGATTTGTGCCCAGATTACGAGTCGATTTAAAAGGAATAATGGTATTTATACCCTCCTTTTTTAGCGCATGGGAGAGGACAGCGTAGGAGTCAAGAAGCATGTCTGCTCTATTTTCCAGAACGGCATCAATGGCTTCTGTAAAAGTGCTGACTGTAATGATTTCAATTTCTGGGAAGTGCTTTTTGAGTAACTCTTCCTGATAGTACCTTTCAGGTATGGCGACGCGTTTGCCATTGAGGTCTTTGAGTGTTTTGGCGGGTAGGTCGTCCCTCACAAAAAAGTAATCAAGCACATCAAAATAGGGCGATGAGAAGTTAACAAAATGGCTGCGTTCTTTTGTGTAATAGACGGCACCTAGTAAATCAATTTTGCGCGCCTGAATTTTTTTTAGATGATTACTCCATTTGTCGATAGAAAGGACAAAGTTGAGACCTGTTTTTTGAGAAATTAACGTTAAATAGTCATTGGTAATACCGCTGTACTCCCCCTCTTCATTGACGAAATCAAAAGGTGCCCAGTCGGGTCCACCGCCCAGTAGCACTTCTGGGTGCTGTTCTATCCAGTGCTGCTCGGCTGCACTGAGGGTGACTTTTAACTGGGGGGCTGTAGCGTGACTAGCGTTGTAGAATAGCGTGATGCTGAGAAGGAAAAAACGAATAAGCATTGTTACCCAGGCAATGGCGTGATGATCACGTGGGCGAAACTTCATTTAGTTGGTTATTTTATTTTGGCAATTGCGGCAAACTCATCGAGGTGTTCCAGAAAGATCGCAACGAGCTCAGGGTCAAACTGAGTTCCATCGTGATCCTTGATATAATTAACGACCTCATCAATATTCCATGCCTTTTTATAACGCCTTGAGTGAGTAAGCGCGTCAAACACGTCAGCTAGGGCGACGATGCGGCCATAAATATGGATTTTGGAACCCTTTAGCCCACGTGGGTAGCCTTTACCATTCCACTTTTCATGGTGCTCGTGAGCAATAATTGCTGCGGCACTCATGAGCTTTCGATCGGAGCAGCATAAAAGGTTGTAAGCATTACTGGTATGCGCTTTCATCTCATTAAACTCTTCCTCTGTGTAGCGGCCAGGCTTGTGAAGGATTTCATAAGGGATTGTCATCTTACCAATATCATGCATAGGCGACGCATGACGTACAATTTCTGCATCGTCATCACTCAGGGCTGGATGATAATGAGCAAGCAGTGCAGATAGTTCGGAGACACGACGAATATGTTGGCCTGTTTCATCAGAAGTTGACTCCATTAACCCCGTCAACATCCAGATCATCTCTTTTTGATTGTTCTCAAGCTCGCTGAGTAACCGCTTGTGCTCAAACTTGATCTTTGTATTCAATGCAAGATTATTTTGCTGAAGTACCTTTTTCGCTTGGTACAACTGAGTATGGGTATTAACTCTTGCCAGTAGCTCTTCGGCATGAAAAGGTTTGGTAATATAATCGACTGCACCCAGTGAAAAACCTTTCCGGATAGAATCAACATCAGTTTTTGCGGTTAGGAAGATAACGGGGATCTGTGCAGTGAGAGGATTTGATTTCACCGTTTGGCAGACGCTAAAACCATCAGTCCCAGGCATCATAATATCCAGCAAAATCAGATCAAGCTGTCCAAAATCTCGCTCAATTAATTCAAGTGCCTCAGTTCCCTGTGTGGCGTAAGAAAAGGAGTAGCCATCTTCCTTAAGAATATTCATCACAACTTGAATATTATCCGTAACATCATCAACGATTAGAATATGCATAAAATCCCTACTTTCCCAGCCTTGTCCTTCCTCGGAGAATATAGCAGAATGACTCGTCATGTCCATGACGGCATCATGAAAGGAAAAGATTTGTGACTCTATTTTTTTAGATGTTTTTAGGAAGGCTCACGAAAGCCTTCACACAATTGCAAGTGAGTCGCTACCTCGTGAAAGGTTTTGGGACATCCAAGTCACCAAAATCGACTCGCAAACGCCACAGCCATTGTTGCCCAGACCGTCCTGCGCCCATGTCGTTCCGCGAAAACCTCGCAAGCTCGTTTCTGGCTACACAACATTCCCTCAAATGACTGGGCGCGATCTTCGTATGCCTACTTTATTTCCCCTCTGGCGCTAAGCGAACACCATTCATTGGATTGTCTGGTTTCGCTGTTAGAACAAACACTCAAAACCTTCTAATGACCTTGCGGAACCTGACATTTTGGACATTTGTAATAATAAAGTCGTAATTAACAGCGCTCCCGAGAAAAGGTTAGTGGAGCATGTTGTAATGATAATTATATCCTCGCGAAACCTAACATGCAGTTATATGCCACCAGTTGAATTTGCTAAAAAAGCAGCATAATCTTGACCTTCTCCCTGAGGCTTCACATGATTTCCAGACTTGAATTTGTGGGCTAGAATTAGGTTTATTCCGCTCAATAAATAACATTTATGTCCTTAACTATTGGAAAACTCGCAAAACAGTCCGGAGTAACGATCGAGACAATTCGTTACTACCAGCGCAAAGGTTTGTTGGTTGAACCTGATAAGCCACTCTCGGGTTACCGCCTCTATTCTCAGGATGCGGTGAGTAGAATTCATTTTATTAAGCGCGCACAAAAATCAGGCTTCACCTTAAAAGAGGTCTCAGAACTCCTTTCACTCGATAACGGCCATTGTGAAGATGTAAGAAAAATGGCTGAACAGAAACGTGATCAGGTTGCGCATCAAATAAAGGATTTATCAATGCTACTCCATGCATTGAATGAGCTGGTGGCTGACTGTAAAAGTGGTTCTACAGTGAATCAGTGCGCATTGATTGATGCCTTTTCTGGCTTAAAGTAGTTCTACAAAAATAGCGCTCTTTTGAAGAGAACTTGACTCTGTTCCATGGTACGGAGTTTAAACTTCTAGATAACAGCTTTATCGTGGTTATTTAGGAGGAAATCATGCCAACCGAACAAGAGACAACCGCTACCAAATCAAACTGGCTGGGCATCGGTGCCCTAATGGCCGCAATCGGCGCTTCAGCCTGCTGCGTCGGCCCTTTTTTGCTTTTATCTTTAGGGGTCGGTGGCGCTTGGATGAGTTCGCTCACCTCAATGGAGACAACTCGCCCGATTTTTATGGGGTTAGCTTTGCTTTTTATCGCCTTGGGCTTTCGGAAGCTCTATCTGGTTCCTGATTGTTGCAAGGATGATGCTTGCGCACTGCCTGATGTTAAACGCCGACAAAGAGTTATCTTTTGGATTGGTAGCATCGCAATTTTACTTTTATTGGCATTCCCTTGGTATGTCGGTTTTTTCATGGAATAAGGAGCGGAAAATGAAGCTTAAATCACTATTTGCATCACTGGTTATTTTGATCGCCTCTTCAATGTCATTACAGGCGGCTGAGCAGCAATCGGTAACGCTGGATGTTGAAAACTTTACCTGCACGATGTGTAAGTACACGATTAAAAAAGCACTCAAAAATGTTGAAGGGGTTGAGTCTGTTGATGTTAACCCAGACAACAAAACAGCCAGTGTTGTCTTTGATCCACAAAAAACCGCGATTGAAGCCTTAATAAATGCAACGACTCAGGCCGGTTACCCATCAACCGTAAAAGAGTAAGGAATGCCTTATGAATTCAATAATCAATTTGTTTTCCCGTATTGGGGATAAGGTTGGGTCATTAGGTGTTCTTATCGCCGCAATGGGATGCAGTATGTGCTTTCCAGCCATTGCCAGCTTGGGAGCGGCAGTAGGATTAGGCTTTTTAAGCCAGTGGGAAGGGCTCTTTATTAATACACTTCTGCCCCTATTTGCTTGGTTGGCGCTAGTGATTAATGCTCTGGGCTGGTTTAGCCATCGCCAATGGTTTAGAACTTTACTTGGCATAACAGGCCCTGTGATTTTACTGCTCTCATTGTATCCGTGGTTTCAATATGGTTGGAGTAGCTACGCCACATATGGAGGAATCGGCCTAATGCTGTTGGTTTCAATTTGGGATTTGGTTTCTCCCGCTAATCGCCGCTGCGATGATGACAATTGTTCTATCGAAGGATAAAAAGATGATTACCTTAAAAATTGAAGGAATGAGCTGTGGAAACTGCGAAAGCCACGTTAAAGAGGCTTTGGAGGCAGTAAGCGGTGTAAAAAATGTAAAAGTCTCACATGCCGAGGCTAATGCGCTAATTGAGGCGAGTGAGCAAACCTCCACACCAGATCTAATTGCAGCGGTAGAGGCATTGGATTACCAAGCAACGGTTGATGAAAGCCAAGCGCTACATGTGGCTATTATTGGAAGTGGTTCTGCCGCATTTGCGTGTGGTATTAAAGCCGCTGAACAGGGTGCTCGTGTGACAATTATTGAGG
>QNFJ01000029.1 GCA_003646305.1 Gammaproteobacteria bacterium
CATGTGCAAATTACTCCCGACATCCTTGTCTTCCGCAAAATAAATACATCCTTGCATAAAACATGGCAAGAAGATTGCTCATTCCTTCTTTGAAGGGCTAATTTGTCCGGTTTTTGACGCACATTAGAGAGGGTATTTTCCAGATGGAAGGCACGTTGACTGATCAACTGAAAATGATTGCACGCACCGGATTAGGTGCGCCACTCATCATACTATTGCTGTTGATGATGATCATTGTTCCCCTTCCGGCAATTATGCTGGATCTACTCTTTACATTTAATATTGCGATTTCTCTGATTATTCTGCTGGTGGTTGTTTATACGAAGAAGCCACTGGATTTTGCGGTGTTTCCCAGCGTGATTCTTATCACGACCCTATTAAGGCTGGGGCTTAATGTTGCGTCGACGCGTGTGGTGTTATTAGAAGGGCACAACGGGGGAGATGCTGCAGGTAAGGTGATCGAAGCTTTTGGGTCTTTCGTAATTGGCGGTAATTATGCAGTTGGTCTGATTGTTTTTGGAATTCTGGTCATTATCAATTTTGTGGTGGTCACAAAAGGTGCGGGGCGCGTTGCCGAGGTGAGTGCCCGTTTTACACTGGATGCGATGCCGGGTAAGCAGATGGCCATTGATGCGGATTTAAATTCGGGCCTGATCACGCAGGATGAAGCCAGGTCGCGTCGTACGGAAGTGTCTCAGGAGTCTGATTTTTATGGCTCAATGGATGGTGCCAGTAAGTTTGTTCGTGGAGATGCAATTGCCGGTATCCTGATTTTGTTTATCAACTTGATTGGTGGCTTTGCGATCGGTATGGCTCAGCATGGACTGCCATTCGATGAGGCTGTGCAAAACTATACGTTGCTTACAATTGGTGATGGACTGGTCGCTCAAATCCCATCACTTTTACTTTCGACGGCGGCTGCGATTATTGTGACTCGTGTTGCCACTTCACAGGATATGGGTGAGCAGATCAGTAGCCAGATGCTGGAGAATCCTAAAGCGTTGGCACTCAGTGCAGCTGCTGTTGGGTTGCTTGGCCTGATTCCGGGAATGCCAAATTTCTCATTTCTTTTGCTGGCAACGGCTCTGGCTGCGTCAGCTTATACGATTGCTAAACGAAACAGAGAGGCTGAGAAACTTATTCAGGAGACGCCCGTTGAGACGCCTTCAACAGAGGTGAGAGAGCTGGGGTGGGAAGATGTTCAACCGGTCGATATGATTGGGCTGGAAGTTGGCTACCGCTTGATACCACTGGTTGATAAAAGTCAGGGTGGTCAGCTAATGAATCGCATAAAAGGGGTTCGAAAGAAGCTTTCTCAGGAGCTAGGGTTTCTGATTCCGTCTGTACACATCAGGGATAACCTTGATCTTGGACCAAATAGTTATCGTCTTTCTTTAATGGGTGTGACGATTGGTGAGGCAGAGATTCATCCCGATCGTGAGATGGCGATTAATCCTGGACAAGTTTTTGGAACACTGGAAGGTTTGGAGGGGAAAGATCCAGCATTTGGGCTAGAGGCGGTCTGGATTAGGCCAGAGCAACGAGATAATGCGCAGACGCTAGGTTATACAGTTGTTGACCCCGGAACGGTTGTGGCCACCCACCTGAGTCAGGTTTTACAGAGTCATGCACACGAGCTATTTGGGCACGAAGAGGCACAGCAACTGATGGATTCTCTGGCAAAAACAGCGCCCAAATTGGTAGAAGGTCTTGTGCCTAAGCTTCTGCCACTAGGTACGGTTGTGAAAGTACTCCAGAATCTCCTGCAGGAAAATATACCCATCAAAGACATCAGAACTATTTCAGAAACGCTGGCAGAGCAGGGAGCCGTCAATCAGGATGCTGGCTATTTAACCTCGGTTGTTCGTACAGCGTTAGGACGTTCAATCGTTCATAAAATCAATGGAATAGCGAGTGAACTTCCAGTGATGACACTTGACCCTCAGCTTGAACAAATACTTCAGCAGTCACTGCAAAGCTCGAATGATGGGGGAGCTGGCATTGAGCCTGGACTGGCGGAGCAGATGCATAAATCACTGGAAGAGAATGCGCAGCAACTTGAGGTACAGGGTATTCCAGCCGTTTTACTCGTTTCATCGATATTGCGTCCCTGGTTGGCTCGCTTTCTACGTCACACAATTTCTGGCTTACATGTTCTGGCCTACAACGAGATTCCAGATGACAGGCAGGTCAAGGTGATAGCAACAGTCGGCCAGAATAGTTAATAGAATTCACATTAGAAGTGCAGGATAACCTATGAAAATAAAAAGATTTTTTGCTACTGATATGCGTCAAGCAATTAAAATGGTTCGTGAGGAACTTGGCTCTGACGCGGTCATTTTATCTAACAAAAATGTTGAAGGTGGAGTGGAAATTGTTGCGGCACGTGATTACGATGAGCAACAAATTCAGGCACGCCTGCAGCAGCAAGAAGAAAAGAAGGCCATCCTGAAAAATCCTGTAATCAAGCCTTTTGCGAAACCGACCCACTCTCAATATTCTATGAAGCCAGAGGCTACGTTAGGTGCCAAAAAACCGTTACGAGAGCGACGAGAGGCTCCGAGGCAAAAGGTCGAGTGGTCACAGGAGCCGGCGCTTGTTGAAATGGGGCAGGAGTTGAAACAGATTCGCAAGGTTATCGATGCGCGTCTTTCTGAATCAGACTGGATGAATGGTGCTCGGACAAATCCGGTAAGGGTTGATCTTCTTAAAAGGTTGCGTAACGTTGGTTTCTCTACGGGGTTAAGCCTTGAAACTGTGAATTGTCTGGACGAGCATGATGATGAGGAGAGTGGTGTGCGAAAAGCGCAGCAACGTTTGGCTAATCAATTACCGATTGCCGATGATAACCTTCTTGAGCATGGTGGGGTTGTGGCATTAGTGGGACCAACTGGGGTAGGTAAAACGACAACGATTGCTAAGCTGGCAGCTCGCTACCGTCTTAAGTATGGCTCGAGGCAAATTGCGTTGGTGACGACAGATAACTATCGAATTGGCGCGTATGAACAATTAAGTACCTATGGGAAGATTCTGGATGTACCTGTCAGGGCGGCTTCAACCCCTGAGGAGCTTGATAACGTATTGAATAGTTTTATAGACAGGAAACTTGTTTTGATTGACACCGCAGGAATGGGTCAGCGAGATAACCGATTAGCTCAGCAGTTTGCACTGTTCAGTGAATGCCAGACAGCGATTAAATCATATCTTGTTTTGTCGGCAGCCACACAGACCCGAGGCCTGGATGAAACTATAAAAACTTTCCAGGGGTTCGCTCCACAATCGTGCATTTTGACTAAAACAGATGAGGCTTTTTCTCTGGGTGCGGCGGTTTCATCGCTAATCAAGTCGCAGCTTCCACTTGCGTGGATTACGGATGGGCAGCAGGTCCCCGAAGACCTGCATATTGCGCACCCAAACCGTCTGTTAAATGAGTGTTTCTCGGCAGAAGATTCAGACTATAATTCAGCGGATACTTTTAACTATGAAGCGTGGGTAGCTCAGGCGAATGTTTGACCCGAGATTTGACCAAGCAGCAGGAATACGAAATATGAAGCAGCCGAAGCCGGTAAAGGTGATTGCGGTAACAAGTGGGAAAGGTGGTGTTGGGAAGACCAATATCTCGGTCAATCTCGGCATTTCATTAGCAGAGATGGGCCATGAAGTTGCAATCCTGGATGCAGATATGGGATTGGCTAACGTGGATATTCTCCTGGGTTTGCACCCAGAATTTAACCTGTCCCATGTGCTAGCGGGAGAAAAATCGTTAGCTGAAATTATTGTCGAAGGGCCATCCGGGTTAAAAGTGATACCCGCCTCATCGGGTATTCAGAAAATGTCTGAACTGGGAACCGCTGAACAGGCGGGTATTATCCGCGCATTTAGTGATATTAGTGATGATGTGGATATTCTGATCGTTGATGCGGCGGCCGGAATCTCGGGAAGTGTCGTTAATTTTGCCAGAGCGTGTCAGGATATTCTGGTCGTTGTCTGTGATGAACCCACCTCACTGACGGACGCTTATGCCTTTATTAAATTGTTAAATCGTGATTATGGTCTTTGCCGGTTTAATATTGTGACCAATATGGTTGATGATCAGCAACAGGGCAGAGAGCTTTTTGAGAAACTGCTAAAAGTGACTGATCGCTACCTGGATGTTGCGATCAGTTTTGCGGGTGCGATTCCTCGGGATGATAATCTGCGCAAAGCGGTTCGCAAACAGCAGGCTGTTACAAAATCATTTCCGGGTAGTCCCTCTTCGATAGCATTCAAAAATTTAGCGCGAAAAATTGATGGCTGGCCTGTGGCAACTTCTGCGGGTGGACAGCTGGAATTCTTTGTTGAACGGTTGATTCAATATAGCAGTTCAGAGGGGATGCCTGTCTAATGGATGGCATCGCAATGTACACATCGGTTCAAGGGCAAAATCATGACGCTCTGGTCATGAAACATGCCCCGATGGTTAAGCGCATTGCCTACCACCTTTTGAATCGCTTACCCGACAGTATTCAGGTTGAAGATCTGATTCAGGCGGGAATGATGGGGCTTCTTGAGGCCACTCGAAACTTCGACAATAACCAAGGTGCAACGTTTGAGACCTATGCAGGGATACGTGTGCGTGGAGCAATGCTTGATGAAGTCAGACGTTGTGACTGGACACCGCGTTCTGTCCACCGTAAATCGCGTGAAGTTTCAGCGGCGATGCGCGAGATTGAATCAGCCACCGGGCGTGATGCGCGAGATAGTGAGGTGGCTGAAAAAATGGGAATTACGCTGCACGAGTATCACCAGATATTGGTAGATTCCGCTGGCTGCAAGATTTTTAGTACCGAAGCGCTTCTGCTTTCGGGTGGCACAAATATTAAAGATTGCAAAACAGCTGAACAAGGTCCCATGGATGGCGTGGCAATGGAAGGCTTTAAAGAGGCGCTTGCGGATTCGATTTCTTCTTTGCCTGAACGAGAGCGGTTAGCCGTTTCGCTGTATTACGAAGAAGAGATGAATCTGAAAGAGATTGGCGAGGTGCTAGGCGTTAGCGAGTCGAGAGTTTGTCAGATTAATAGCCAGGCAATGTTCCGTTTACGGTCAAGAATGCATGACTGGCTTGATGAAACAGAATCATAAAAGATGAACCCTCAGCGCAACCATTAAAAAAGTGGTTGTTCGCTGCATTTTCTATAAAAGTGACTACTCTTTCTGGTAAGCACTTCTGATATATAAGCAACATAGATTTCGATTGAGGTAATCATTTTGGATAAAAGCATGAAAATTCTCGTTGTTGATGATTTTTCGACGATGAGACGAATTATAAAAAACTTGCTAAGAGAATTAGGCTTTAACAATATCGACGAAGCAGATGATGGGCAGACGGCGCTTCCAAAGCTACAGGCGGGTGGTATTGATTTTCTGGTTACAGACTGGAATATGCCCGGTATGACCGGTATCGACCTGCTAAAAGCGGTTCGCGCAGATCCCGCACTGGCTAATTTACCCGTTTTATTGGTGACAGCTGAAGCGAAGCGTGAGCAAATTGTTGAAGCTGCGCAGGCGGGTGTTAATGGATATGTGATTAAGCCGTTTACCGCTCAGACCCTTGCAGAGAAGATCGAGAAAATCTTTGAACGCGTTGATGGCTAAATGGATTTAAGGAGTATGGGGCAATGAGCAGTCGCTCGGAAATAAAAATTGATGCTCGTCTTGAGCAGGCAAAATCTTTAGTTAAAGCGCTTGAAAACGGAGACGGTGGATTAGCAGAAGGGTTAATCAATGAGCTGGCGGAGATGAGCCAGAACGAGATGTTCCAAGAGGTAGGGAAAATCACTCGCCGGTTACATGACTCGATGAACCAGTTTGGTCTTGACGCACGAATTTCTGAGCTAGCAGATAAAGACATTCCTGATGCAAAGGAGCGCTTGAATTATGTCATTACGATGACTGACCAAGCGGCGCACGCTACGCTAACAGCAGTCGAGGAGCTACTTCCCGTCGCAGAAGGGCTTAATGATCGTTCTAACAAACTACTTGAGCAGTGGGGACGTTTTCAGCAACGAGAGATGCCCTATGAAGAGTTTCGAAACGTCAGTAAAGAGATCGCGGGATTTTTTGAGTATTCAGCTAGCACTTCGGAGATTATTTCAAAGAAACTGACTGAGATATTAATGGCCCAGGGGTATCAAGATATAACAGGGCAGATTATTCGTCGTGTAATTCAGCTGGTGCAAGATGTTGAAACGAATATGGTTGAACTAATTCGTCTCTCCGGTGGCATGAATGAAGGTGATCAGAAAAAACAAAATGAGCCTGAACTAGCAGGTCCTGTTGTGCCAACACTTGCTACAGGCGATAGTGTTCAAAGTCAGGATGATGTAGATGACTTGCTGTCGAGCCTGGGTTTCTAGAGGAGCATAAATAATGTCGATTGACTTGGATGATGAGATTCTGCAGGACTTCCTGGTTGAGGCTGGAGAAATTGTAGAGTTACTGGGCGAACAGCTGGTTGAGCTAGAGCAATCTCCCGAAGACTATGATCTTTTGAATGCTATTTTTAGAGGCTTCCATACTGTTAAAGGTGGAGCGGGGTTTTTGGCAATCGATCCGCTGGTCAATTTATGTCATGCGGCAGAAGATGTTTTTGACGTATTGCGAAATGGAAACCGAAAGGTCGACTCACCGCTAATGGATGTAATTCTTCAGGTCGTCGACATTGTTAATGAGATGATGGATTTGGTTCGCTCGGGTGAAATGCCTGAAGCAGCTGATGAAGAACTTATCAGCACACTGAGGAAATATACGAAACCGGAAAGTGAAGGAGAAACAGAGGAATCTGTAGCAATAGCAACACCGGTTTCTGTAGAAACTGAGAATATTAAAGATCCTGTTGAAGAGGATTTTAAGGCAATGCTGGCAGCGGCGCAGGCTGATAATGTTGTAGGTCAGCCAGTCGCGGAATCTGGTGAAATAACAGAGGATGAATTCGAAAACTTGCTGGATGCACTGCATGGAAAGGGTGGTGCGCCTGGAAGTGAGGAAAAGGAGGTAAAACCTCCAGCTACAGAGTCAGCGTCAGGTGAAATTAGTGAGGATGAATTCGAAGCACTTCTTGATCAGATGCACGGGAAAGGTAAGTTTGGTAAGGCTGTTCCAGATAAACCTGCTGAGCCAGAAAAGGAACTAATCAGTAAACCAGAAAAACCGGAAGAAAAAATTACTGAAGTTGCTCAAAAGGTGAGTAAACCCGCTAAAAAGGAAAAGCTGGCCACAAAAAAAGTGGGAACACCGCCTCCGGCCGAGACGAGTATCCGAGTTGATACCCAGAGGCTGGATGACATCATGAACATGGTCGGTGAACTGGTTCTTGTCAGGAACCGGCTTGAAAGACTCAAGGCTCAGATTGATAACGAGAATGTATCTGAAGCGATCGCGAACCTTGATGTTGTGACGGCAGACCTCCAGTTTGCGGTGATGAAAACACGTATGCAGCCCATTAAAAAGGTTTTTGGCCGGTTTCCTCGTGTTATCAGGGATATGGCAAGAGCAATGAAAAAAGAGATCAATCTCGAATTGGTTGGAGAAGAGACGGATCTGGATAAGAATCTTGTTGAGGCATTAGCCGACCCTTTGGTGCATCTAGTCAGGAATTCAGCGGATCATGGCATTGAAATGCCCGACGATAGAGAGGCGGCCGGGAAACCCAGAGCTGGAAGGGTTATTTTGACAGCATCTCAGGAAGGTGACCATATTGAACTGACCATTGAGGATGATGGTAAAGGCATGGATGCGGAATTTCTTCGTTCAAAAGTTATTGAAAAAGGGCTTATGGAGAGTGAAGCGGCTGCCAGGCTTAGTGATAAAGAATGTTACAACCTGATATTTATGCCGGGCTTCTCGACTAAAGATGTGATTTCAGATGTGTCGGGACGTGGTGTTGGAATGGACGTAGTAAAAACACGCATCGCCGAAATGAATGGCATCGTCGAGGTTGATTCGATTGAGGGAAAAGGCAGCAGGATTATTATTAAAGTCCCTCTGACACTGGCGATTATGCCAACACTAATGGTTGGCATGGAGGGGCAGTTTTTTGCTTTTCCGCTTGCCAGTGTGGTTGAAATTCTCAACCTTGATCTTCAGAAAACAAATACGGTTGACGGCCGAGAGGTGGTGCTGGTTCGGAATCAGGCGCTACCGCTCATTCATCTAAAAAGATGGCTGGTGAAAGGCTTTTACCAGAGCGATGAACCGGTACAAGGACATGTTGTGGTGGTCAATATTGCCAATCAGCATGTTGGCTTTGTGGTTGATCAGCTTGTCGGCCAGGAAGAGGTGGTCATTAAACCATTGGGGGCGAAGTTGGAGGGCGTCAAAGGATTGGCTGGAGCAACCATTACGGGTGATGGAAAGATTGCGCTCATTCTTGATATTCCTGGTTTAATGAAATCTTATGCAGCCTAACGACCTGATTTATACAGACCTATGACTACGCGAGTATTGGTCGTTGATGATTCGGGTTTTATTCGTCGGCGCATTGTGCAAATTTTAAATGTAGAGCCTGAGCTTGAAGTGGTTGGAATGGCTGCGAATGGACAGGAAGCGATAAATCAGGCTGCTCAATTAAAACCGGATGTTATAACGATGGATGTTGAAATGCCGGTAATGGATGGTATTACTGCGGTAAAAGAGATTATGCAGCGGACACCTTGCCCTATCTTGATGTTTTCTGCATCAACTAAAGCGGGTGCGCAATCAACATTGGATGCACTTGAAGCAGGTGCAATTGATTTCTTACCGAAAGAGCTTGATCAGATTGACCATAACAGGGAAAGAGCAGAAAACCTGTTAAGGTCTCGTGTGCGCAAAATAGGTCGTGCGGGCGTGACTTTTAAAAACAGAACATCTTTACCCAGGCGGGATTTGCAAAAGTCTGAGGTAAGGCAAAAGTTGGTTCAAAATAAAGGTGGTCAACCGATTAATAATTTGTCGCCTCGCCTGCTAGTGATTGCCGCCTCAACAGGGGGGCCGGTGGCGATGCAGAAAGTTTTGACAGAGTTGCCTGTAAACTTTCCGTTACCCGTGCTTTTGGTGCAGCATATGCCCGCCAACTTCACGCCAAGTTTTGCTGAGCGACTAGACCGTCTTTGTAATATTGGTGTTAAAGAGGCGGTAGAGGGTGACAGACTAAAACCGGGCACAGCACTGCTCGCTCCTGGTGGAAAACAGATGATTTTGAAAAAGGTTGGTGGACAGTTCTCAATAGAAATTCGTGATAGCCGTGTGGGTGAAAATTATCAGCCTTGTGTCGACACGACACTGGACTCGGTTGCGGAATTTTTTCCCGGAAAAGTTTTGGCGGTTGTGTTGACCGGAATGGGAACTGATGGGCGAGAAGGCTCTCGAAAGCTGAAAAAAGAGGGGTCAACAATTTGGGCTCAAGATGAACAAAGTTGCACCGTTTATGGAATGCCAAAAGCGGTTGCTGATGCGGGGTTGGTCGACAATGTTGTGGCGCTGAATAATATTGGCAACGCACTGGCACAATTAAATGGATAGCTTAAGTGTTTTAGGGGTCATTATTGGGCTGGTTGCCATCCTCGGTGGAAATATGCTCGAGGGTGGGCATATTGATGCGCTGATTAATGGTCCGGCAATCGTGATTGTTATGGGTGGGACTATTGGTGCGATTTTGCTCCAGACATCCCCGTCAGTTTTTCTTCATGCGATTAAAACGCTCCATTGGGTGTTTTTCCCACCAAAAATCAGACTGAACAAAGAGATTGAGAAGGTGGTCGAGTGGAGTCAAATAGCGAGAAGAGAAGGGCTTCTTGGGCTTGAGGCCGTTGTTGGCTCAATCGATGACCCTTTCGCAAAAAAAGGACTGCAACTCCTGGTTGATGGTTGTGAGCCGGAGATGATTCGCGAATGTCTGGAAGTCGATCTTTCTGTGAAAGAGCATCATGATATGCAGGCGGCAAAAGTTTTTGAGGCGATGGGTGGCTACTCGCCAACGATTGGCATTATTGGCGCGGTTATGGGGCTAATCCATGTAATGCAAAACCTTTCAGACCCAAGCAAGCTGGGCGCTGGTATTGCAACGGCTTTTGTCGCGACCATTTATGGTATTGGGTTAGCAAACCTTCTATTTTTACCTGTCGCAAATAAACTAAAAGGCACGTCGCATCGTTTGGCTCAGTCACGAGAACTGGTGATCGAAGGGCTGATTTCGATTGCAGAGGGTGAGAACCCAAGAAATATTGAATTAAAACTTCAGGGTTTCCTGCTGTAGGTTCTGAATGGCCAGGCGCAAAAGATTTGTTGATGAGCCCGAAAACCATGAAAGATGGTTGATCTCTTATGCCGATTTTATAACACTTTTATTCGCATTTTTTGTCGTAATGTATTCTGTGTCATCGGTTAATGAAGGTAAATACAGAATTCTATCTGATTCTCTGGAAAACGCTTTTTCTAATCCTAAAAAGGTTATTGAACCCATTCAAATAGGAGAAATTGAGCGGACTATAAACCCCATTGAAAGTTTGATCGTCAATTCTGATAGTGGATTAGACGTTGAGGAAGAGGGTGTTGAAGGGCTGGACTCTGAACTTGAGTCAGAGAAGCTGCAGAAAATTTCGGAAAACCTTGAAGAACTGCTATCGCCCTTTATTGAAAAGGATTTAATTGAGGTTAAAAGACATGACCTGTGGGTCGAGGTGGAAATGAAGAGTAATCTTCTTTTCGAGAGTGGACGCGCAGAAGTTGCAGAGAAAGCAATTCCTCTGTTGCAGAAAGTTTCTGGGAAACTGCGAGAGTTACCGAATCCGGTTCATGTGGAAGGGTTTACCGATAATATTCCAATCGATACCCTTGAATTTCCTTCCAACTGGGAACTTTCTGCTGCACGTGCGGCAAGTATTGTGCACCTTTTCTCGCAGATGGGTGTTTCACCGAGCAGAATGGCTGCTATCGGATATGGAGAACACCGACCCATAGCAGACAATCGTTTTGAAGAAGGCAGAAACGAGAACAGACGTGTTGTGTTGGTTATAATGTCTAACTCAATTGCGCGTCATAAGGCGCTTCCAGATGAGCGAGCAAGATTGAATGAATCAACACCATCGTTGCCTGGACAGGGCAGGAAAATTTTTACGGGGATTAGGTAAGTATGAAAATCTGGACAGTATCATGCCAGAAAGGTGGGGTGGGGAAAACAACGACAGTAGTGACGCTAGGTGGTTTGTTGGCATCACGTGGTTATAAGACACTACTTGTCGATCTTGATCCTCACGGTTCCCTTACCAGCTATTTTAGGATGAACCCAGATGCAATAGAAAAAAGTGGTTACGACCTTTTTAGGGCTGTGATGGATAAGTCAAAAGTTAATATCCATGCCTCTATTGTAGAAACAGACATTGATGGCCTGTCGATTGTGCCGGCAGCGACAGCGATGGCAACTTTGGACAGACAGGCAGGCGGGCTAGATGGAATGGGACTCGTGATGGTAAATGCCCTGGCACAACTATCGGAAGAGTATGATTATGTTCTGCTCGATACTCCGCCTATGTTAGGTGTTTTGCTTGTCAATGCATTAGCCGCTTGCGAGCGGTTGTTAATTCCCGTACAGACAGAATTTCTGGCCGTTAAAGGACTGGAACGCATGATGCGGACGGTGCAGATGATTAATCGTTCACGTGCACAACCGATCCCTTATACGATAGTGCCAACGATGTATGATCAGCGGACCAGGGCCTCTATTGAAAGCCTTAACGCTCTTCGTAATCGTTATGGCCGAGAATTATGGAAAGAGGTTGTTCCCGTTGATACAAAAGTGCGGGAGGCGAGTCGCCTGGGTGTTCCCGCTTCGATTTGCATGCCAAATAGCCGGGCTGTTCATGCTTATGAAGAATTATTGGAATCGTTATTGCATAGGAGAACAGGAAGTGTCCAAAAAATGGCAATGTAAGCGATGGTCTCAGAGGTTAAACCGACAAAAGAGCAGTCACGAGAAGATGAGGCGTTAGATCTCTATCTGACGGCCCTTCTGGCGGGAAACTCACCAGATTCAGCTTGCCAGGAACCGGAGCAAATATTAAGCCTCCATACCAATAATCTCGAACAACCAGAAACAGGCCGCTCGTCCACCTTTGACAAGCCGGCAGCAGATGTCAGAAAAACTGGCAGTAGTTTGCCAGCTGAAAACCCAGATCCAGAAATGGATCAACAACAAACTCGTCAATCAGAGAGCCGATCGTCGGAGCTGAAGCTTTTGACTCTTAAAGTTGGTGGTTTGACGCTGACTACACCACTTTCAGCTTTGTGTGGTGCCATTAGTTATCCGGGCACAATCTCCACTTTGCCAGAGCAACCTGACTGGTTTTTAGGATTGTTTCAGCATAATGGTGCCAAAATCGCCATCGCAGATATGGGGAAACTGGTTAACCATGGCCGGCAAAATTACACGCGTTCTTTATCGCTTCAGCCATACTCAACGGTTCTTCTTTTGAAAGGTGGGAAGTGGGCTGTGACCTGTGATGAAATTGGTGAAGTTATCCGGCCGTTAAATGATGAGATTCGCTGGCGAGAGCAGAGGGAGAAAATACCCTGGTTGTTAGGAACGGTGATTAGCCCTCCTGCGGCACTTATTGAT
The DNA here is from genome assembly GCA_003646305.1 of Gammaproteobacteria bacterium. GTDB lineage: Bacteria > Pseudomonadota > Gammaproteobacteria > Methylococcales > UBA2780 > UBA2780. Next base: position 12,632 of record QNFJ01000029.1, read on the forward strand.
ATGCGAAGTTTAATTCCTATTTAGGAAGTGCCGCTGACAAACGAGGGAGATAGACTATCTTTAACCTAAATTATCACGAATTGCGTTTTCGAAGAGTTTAAGGGCGATAGAACATGAGTGAAGAAGAGAGCAACGAAGAACCCGTTATTCAATGGGTAACCTTCCGACTGGCTGATGAAAAATATGGAATCAATGTGATGCAGGTACAGGAAGTACTTCGTATTACGGAGATAGCACCCGTCCCAGGTGCACCTGATGAAGTTGTTGGTATTATTAATTTGCGTGGCAATGTTGTAACGGTTCTTAACACTCGGAATCGCTTTGGTTTGGGGCCAAAAGAGTTGGATGATGCTTCCAGGATTATCGTTATTGAGTCTGGGGGACAAGTTGTAGGAATTTTGGTTGATAGTGTTTCTGAAGTCGTTGATCTCTACGATTCAGATATTGAGTTGGCGCCGAATGTTGGTAATAAAGAAAACGCTAAATATATACAAGGTGTTTGTAGTCGAGATGGTCAGTTGTTAATACTAGTTGACCTGAACCGGTTTCTCAGTGACGATGAAAGCGGTGAAATGGAACTGTTTTAATCAGAGTTTAGAAAACAGCGCCTCTTTTTCAGCTTTTAGGAGGTAGTGGATTTGGAAATTAAACCATTAGTACCTACGTGGCCATCTCGCCCAACGGATAAAGTGATAAAAGAGAAAGAGAAACCCGCTTCGGAACAAAAGGATGCAGAAGAAAAAGAGGATACAAATGATGATGACGGCCCCCCTCATATTGATGAATATGCATGATCTATCAGATGGGTAGTGGGTTAATGATCTCAATTCTTTTTGCGGGTTTTTCTCTTGCACTGGCTCTTCTCCTTTTTTTGCTTTTCAAATTGCATAAAGTGACTCAGTTTCAAGCGGGACAGGCTGAGCTATTTAACAGCAGGCTGGATTCAAAAGAGAATGATTTAGCTGCGCTAACCATTTCAGCAGTCGGTATGGATAGAAAGATAGAGCTACTTGAGCAACGGCTTTCTGAAGTGGAAGAGCAGTTGCTGGAAGTTAGCCAACATGAACAAGGAGACTCTTCTTACCACTCTGCCATTCGGCAGGCACAGGATGGTGCGAGTTTTGACCAACTGGTCGATGAATGCAACATTAGCCGAGAAGAGGCTGACCTGATTGTCAGATTGTACGGCTCAAGTGATTCGGGATTGGTTAGTGAGTGGTCAGATAAAAACAGGGTTGACCTCTAGGGCGGGTAGCCTGGAGGACGTTTTCCCGATAGCATATAAGCAAATGCAATGACTTCTGCAACGGCGACATAGAGCTGTTGAGGGATTTCATCACCAACCGGGATCGTGCCAAGAAGCTTAGCGAGTTCAGGATCACCCTGTAGAGGTATTCCATGCTCGTTAGCAATATCGATTATCTCTTGCGCCAGTTCCCCACGTCCCTTGGCAGTGACTTGAGGGCTGTTCTCTCCATCATAACGAAGCGCAATGGCAAGATCTGGTGGATTTATAATAGAGTCGTCTTTCATGCGCGTTCACTAACAAGTTGTTCTTCTGACTTTGGACAATCGGCTTCGACCGGTTTTCCGTTACGCGTTCCTAACTGTCCAGTTTCCAGGCCAACGGAAGACAACCGTTTTGCCAGATCATTGAGATGGTTCTCAATCAAGTCACAGACCACAGCATCTTCGGACCAAAAATAGCTGTCGACCTGATTACCATTAAGGATAATTTTACTATAGATAGTGCCAAGGCCTGGGGGAGTTATCTCAAGCACAACACTCCAGGATGCCTCTTTTTCAGAAGAGCTGTTTACATCCTCCTGGGTAATGGTCAGTTTCAGTGAATCGGTCTGAGTGCCTCCACTAAGAAAGGGGAGTTCAAGCTGCCATGATTGTTTTAGGCTTTCTTCTTTGGGCAGAGAGGCAAGCTGGTCTAGAACAATTTTTGCAACGGCTCCCTCTGTTTTGCCGATAAGCTCTCTTAGTTCAGCAGCAAGTTGGGGTAAAAGAGCCGTTTGCTGAGCGGTTGTGGTCGC
>QNFJ01000030.1 GCA_003646305.1 Gammaproteobacteria bacterium
GCGTCTGTTTTGCCTCGATGGCATGGCTATGAAGATAGCTTTTGATAGGGTTGGTGGATTCTGGCGATTAATCCATAATGTTATCGATTAAAAAAGTAAATGAGCCACTTCATTCTCTCACTCATCTTTTTGGGCTCTTTTATTTGAAAAATCATGGGGTCATAAAGCCGCCGGTATTAATAAAGGTGATCTCAGAGTTAAACGCACCCGCACCCACTGCTTCGCCACCTGTAAATCAGGCCCTGTTATGGCCGTACAACCTGATGGCATCTGGTACTACAATGTCACAGAAGAGAACCTTGATCGGATCATTGAAGAACACCTTGTAGGTGGAAATCCGGTTGAAGAGCTAATTTATCACCGAAGTAGTCACGCTGATTAACGCATAACGAACAAGGAAATCCTAGCTCAAGACTCATCCAGCTCAGTATTTACTATAAACCCACCCGATGATTACCAGAAGATTATCATCGGGTATAATTGCCGCTTTTAATCATTAGAGTCATCCATGGTCTGGAAGCCCCGAGTCACCGTTGCTGCAATTATTGAGCAAAATAACCGTTTTTTAATGGTCGAAGAAGAGACCTCAAATGGTATTGCCTTTAATCAACCCGCAGGCCACCTGGAAGAAGGTGAAACGCTAATTGATGCCGTCACCCGAGAAACATTAGAAGAGACTGCCTGGCACTTCCGTCCCGAATCAATTATTGGCATCCACCTCTGGCAACACCCTCAAAAAGAGGAGACTTTTTTACGGGTTAGTTTTAAAGGTGTGGTCACCTCTCACGATGAGTCGTTGCCTATGGATGACGGGATTATTCAGGCTCTCTGGATGAGCCGTGATGAACTGGCTTCACAACCAGGGAAACTACGCAGTCCCCTCGTTTTAAGTTCAATTGATGATTATCTCGCTGGCGAGCGCTATCCGCTCTCAATTCTCAAGTCATTACTGGGTAGCACATGTCCAAACAGCTGAATGTAATTGTGGGCATGTCTGGTGGCGTCGATTCATCTGTCGCCGCCGCGCTTCTGATTGAGCAGGGTCACAACGTCACGGGGCTTTTTATGAAGAACTGGGACGAAGATGACGGAACAGAATACTGCACGGCTATTGAGGATTTAGCAGATGCACAACAGGTCTGCGATCGACTGGGCATCCCTCTCAAAACCGTCAACTTTGCCGCCGAGTACTGGGACAATGTTTTTGAAACATTCCTGCAAGAATACCGCGCAGGTCGCACACCCAACCCCGACATTCTCTGCAACAAAGAGATCAAATTTAAAGCTTTTCTCGACTACGCAAAAGATCTTGGAGCGGACTTTATCGCCACCGGCCATTACACCCGCGTCGATCAACAGGCAGGTGAGTATCGCCTCCTTAAAGGAGTGGATAGCAATAAAGATCAGAGCTACTTTCTCTATACACTGGGTCAAGAGGCGCTCTCCAAAACCCTCTTTCCAATTGGTGAACTAGAAAAACCAGAAGTTCGTCGTTTAGCCGAAAAGTATGATTTTGATAACAGCCGCAAAAAAGACAGCACCGGCATTTGCTTTATTGGTGAACGAAAATTCCGAGATTTCCTAAAACGCTACATCCCTGCCCAACCAGGCAAAATGCACGACCCAGAAGGAAACTTCATCGGTAACCATCAGGGATTAATGTACTACACGCTTGGACAACGACGCGGGCTGGATATTGGCGGACGCAAAGAGGCCAGTGATGACCCCTGGTACGTGGTCGGTAAAGATTTAGAAAATAATATTCTGATTATTGCACAAGGTCACCATCACCCTCTGCTATTTAAAACCCACCTAGAAGCGACCACTCTGGACTGGACAAGCAACAAGCCAGCTAAAGATAGTTTTCGATGCTATGCAAAAACCCGCTACCGTCAGCAAGAGCAGGCCTGTTTAGTGGAGATTATTGGTGAAGATCGCTGTAAAGTGACTTTTGATGAGCCCCAGCGCGCCATCACTCCCGGCCAGTCGGTTGTCTTTTATCTGGCTGAGCAGTGCCTTGGTGGTGGCGTTATTGAGATGGCTTACAACAGATAGAAAAACGAAGTTTCTCAATCCAGTGTTTCAAGCGGCCCCTCTTTTGCCAGACCTGAGCAGAGAAAATTGAAACCAAACTAGATCGTGTGTAGCATCGGCTAGCCCGTTTTATCAATTATTTCATCATGGAGACATACTAATGAATAAAAGCCTTTCTCTCTGGATTATGCTGACACTATTTGCCGCACCCGTCTGGTCAGGTGAGACAAACCCAGTCACAGACAAACCCTCATTCTCTGCTAGTCAAAGCGCTACTGTTAGCGCGAGAGTAGAAGCTATTAACCATAAAACCCGCGAAGTCACCTTACGCAAAAATGATGGCAACACCGAAAGCTTTATTGCCACTGACGAGGCGCGCAATCTGGATCAGGTAAAAGTGGGTGATATCGTTATTGCTAAGTATATTGAAAGTCTGGACATAGAAGTCGTCTCTGTCGAAAACGCCAGTGCCCAAACAGGTAGCGCAATGGCTCTTGTCCGTAGTGAAAAAGGTGAGATGCCGAGTATTACCGAAGTGGACACCACAGTAACCACTGCAATCGTCGAGGAAATCAATCTTGGTGCCAATACTTTTAAACTGAAAGGCCCCGAGGGCAATATCACTGAACACACAGCCCGGAACCCTGAGAACCTTAAAAAAGTAGCTGTTGGGGACATGGTTGTAATCACCCACACCAGTACTATCTCTTTAACCGTTGAACAGAAAAAATAGCCGGATCTTCTTTACAATTTGAACTGACAGAAAAAAGGTCTAACTCTTTCAGGGTTGGACCTTTTTTTATTAAATACTCCTTAGAAAGGCCGGTGTATAGCACTACATAAACACACTATTAGCTTTCTGTTCTGAAGTAGTCAGCGCCAGCTAATTCGATAAATCGCACCACGCTTATCATCTGAGAACAATAGAGAGCCATCGGGCAGTTGCAGAAAATCGACCGGCCTACTCTGATAGCCGCCCTCCATTTCATAAAAGAGTACTTCCCTCTCTGGCTGATCATTTTTAAACTGAATAGTAACAATCTTATAACCGGCTGGTTCACTGCGATCCCAGGAACCATGCAAAGCAACAAATAACTGCCCCTGGTATTTTTCTGGAAACATTTTCCCTGTGTAGAAATGGATGCCTAGTGGTGCAGAATGTGCCTGAAATTCCCACGCTGGTGGCTCAAATCGTTCACACGGCTTACGTGGTGTTCCCATTTTCGGATCCACTAACGCCTCCCCATGACACCAGGGAAAGCCAAAATGCTGGCCTTTCTCTGACAGAACATTGAGCTCATCTGCGGGAAGATCATCACCCAACCTGTCTCGGCCATTATCGGTAAACCACAACTCACCTGTCTGTGGGTGCCAATCAAAACCGACGCTATTTCTAATCCCTTTTGCTACGATTTCCAGGTCAGAGCCATCTGGATATATCCGTATTATTTTTCCATAAAGTAGCTGGCGTGGTTTGCAAATATTGCAGGGAACACCTATAGAGAGATAGAGCTTCTTGTCCATCCCCACTTTCAAATAATGCCAGCCATGATGTGCGTTCGTGGGCAACCGGTCGTAGATTATCTCAGGCTCAGGCGGGTTTTTAAGTTTCCCTGCTATGCCTTTAAAGCGAAGGATTTTTGAAATCTCCGCCACGTAAAGATCACCATTATAAAAAGCCACACCGTTGGGCAGAGAGAGTCCTTCTGCCAGAGTATATTTTCGATCAGCCTGTCCATCCCGGTCAGAATCAACCACCGCATAGACCTTTCCTTCAATCCGCGTCCCGACATAAACTGTTCCATCATCGCCCAGCGCGAGTGATCGCGCATCGGGCAACCCCGCCGCATAGAGTTCAATAGAAAACCGATCAGATACTGCAGCACCAGCCTGTAGAGGGAAAATAAAAAACAGACTGAGATATAAAACAAAAAACCTGGATAACCGCAACATAATCTTGATAGGTCCTTAGATCAAAAAAACCAATGTTATTATTACCATGCATCAGGTAGTTGTCGACAATAAATCAACACATGGTTGCAAGAAGAGCATTCAGCACTGCTAAGTTCACAAGCCTTTTGCTAATAAGTTCGCCATTTCATCGACAGGCACTGGCTTACTGAACAGATACCCCTGCCCAATTTCACAGCCTTTTTCAAGAAGATAGGCAAGCTGTTCTTCTTCTTCAATCCCTTCCGCCACGCTTTTGAGCTTGAGCTGCCGGGCAATGGCGAGGATCGCATCAATAATTGCAGCATCATCTTCATCAGTCGTAATATCACGCACAAAAGTACGATCAATTTTTATCGTATCAATGGGAAAACGTTTCAGATAAGCCAGGGATGAATAGCCGGTACCAAAATCATCCATCGCAATACTAAATCCGCGGCTTTTTATCTCTTTCAGCACATTAGTGGCATTATGCGCATCACCCATCATCAAGCTTTCTGTAATTTCTAGCTCCAAAGCCGATGCGGGTATTCCAGTCTCTGTCAGCACGGCACTCAAAGAATCTAATAGTTGACCATTATTAAACTGCCTTTCTGACAAGTTAACCGCGATATGGCCCGGATTTAGCCCCTTTTTAACCCATTTTTGATACGCACGCCCTGCTTCTTGAATCACCCAACTGCCCACCTCTGACATCAGACCAGCCTCTTCCAGAATCGGGATAAACTCAAACGGTGATATAAGCCCAAACCCAGGCCTATTCCACCTGATCAGTGCCTCCATACCGATGATCTTTCGCGTTTTAAGCTCAACTTTTGGCTGAAAGTGCAGTTCAAATTCATTATTCTCAAGTGCTACCCTCAGACTACTGGAGAGCTCCATAAACTTCTCAGAAAGCTGGCTAATCTGTCTGTTATAAAACTGGGCATTGTTACGTCCCATCTCTTTCGCTGCATACATTGCCGCATCTGCATGGCTCAGCAGGTCGCCAGGAACCAGGCCATCTTTGGGGTAGATGCTGATGCCAATGCTGCCACCCACGAATAACTCACGTTGCTCAAATATTATGCTTCTGCTCAGTTCGAGGTTTATTTTCTCAGCAACATTCAACAAATCTGTCGTTGTCCCAAACGAATCAACAATGACTGTGAATTCATCGCCTCCCAACCGAGCAGCGACATCTGATGCTCGGATAACATTTTGTATTCTTCTACCAATTTCACACAACACCTGGTCACCCACATCATGCCCAAGGGAATCATTTATGTGCTTAAAACGATCCAGATCGATGAAGAGAACTGCAAACTCTGTTTTATTTCGCTTTCCACGCTGGATTGCTTGATCAAGCATCAGGCTAAAGAATGAACGATTTGGTAGCTCAGTTAAATCATCATAATTCGCCAATTTATAAAGTTTTTCATCTGCCAGTCTTCTTTTTGTAATATCTTCATGCAACCAAACAGCCTCATTCCCAGAACCCAACCCTGTGCTTTTCCCCGATATTTTGCACCAAAATGTTGAGCCATCGGCTCTTTTTACCTCAACCTCTGTGCTATAAATATTACCTTTCTCCAGAGATAAATAGCCTTCACCGATTCGCAGATAATCTTTTTCATGACAATAGATTACCCTGGTCCCTTTCCCGACAAAATAACCTTTTCTGGCATTAAATATCTCAAGCATTTTTGCATTAACTTTCACATAACGACGATCCCGTATCCAGGAAATACCAATTTCTGCATTATCAAAAATTATCTCCTGTTCTTTAAGCAATCGCTCAGTTCTTTCTGCAAAGCGGTTAAAATCCTTCCATAAGCTAGAAAACTCTCTCGACAAGGCAGTTCCACTGGATAATCTGGTAGAAACATCCCCTGAAGAAAGACTGTGCATTGCACTGCTAAGGGTACTAATAGGTTTGTTAATCCTGCGAAATATAGTCGCCAAAAATAGAATCAAAACAATGGCAAGAATAATACCAAGCAAAAAAACCATCCATCCACCAGCCGTTGCGATGAATTGCACCTTTGCTATCGCCTCCTTAGCTTTCAGTTCAGAGGTAATCGCTATCGATTTAAGTGCTTTGTTCATCTCGAAAGTAAAGCCTCTAAAGGCTTCAGCCGTTACCCTGATTTTCTTGGTTTGCTCCAGACGTTGCTGGGTAAAATTAAAAAGAGATTCATCCTCTATCAGCAGAAAATTATGGAGTTTATGGAGATGTAAACTAAGTTCTTCAGAAATCTCATTTAATCTCCCCTCATGCCAAGGTGACTTGAGTAAAAGTGAAAGCCCGTTAACCTGCCTTTGAAGTAAAACAAGCTCTTGTTTCAGCTGGTTATCTCTAAAATTAAGTAGCTCCTCTCGACTTTTTAAGGCATTAAACTTGATCAAGAGTTTCCCTAACCTAGCGATCGATAAGCCCATTCGAGCTGAGCCAGTGTCAATTTTCTTTTGTCTCTCAACAGCTTTAATATCGTCTACACCTTCTATTTTCAGATGTCTTTGAAGACGAATAGACATCAACGAAATTTTCCCGCTTAACTCATCATCAAGCAGAACCATCATGCTAAATAGCTGCCGTATCTTTTCTTGAAAGCCATGAAACCTCATCTGAGTAGTGAGCAACGTCCCTTTTAGAAGAGATAAATCATAAAGCGCCTTTTCAATATCTCTAAAGCTGCTTGCAAGATGTTCTAAGGGGGCGGTCAGATTAGCGCTATCACCAATAAGATTTCTTAGTTTAAGCAAGTTGTCCTCTGTACTAAGTGTTACCGTCGAAATCGAAGTAGTCATTCCCAGTGCATGCCTGCTTCTCGCACTCACCAAGCGATCTTCAAAGATAACGAGTTCTGATAGATTTTCTTGTAGATCACGGCTGACCAGCAACAGTGGGAATACTTGTTCTGAAATTGTTTTCTGATAGCGTGATATCAGCACCCCCTCAATTGAAGAGACACTCATTATCAGCAGAAAATAGCCCAATACAGCTAATATACTGGTTGAAACCAGTTGCTTGATTGAATGGCGGGGGATGGCCTTCTCAAGCCAATTAGGTGCTTCAAAGAAACCTTTCTGCAATCTTTCTAAGTGCTCACTTTTGAATATTCGTGTGAGCATAATCATTTTTCTTTGAACCAATATCCACAAAACGTCCCTTTCTTATTTGACTCATCCAAACCTCGTAACTAGCTTGGTGATGAGCTTCATTTAAAATCATATCAACACCAAGGCCTATATCCAACCGCCCAAAGTTCCCCATCGATGTCAATAACGAGGCCTGATTAACATCTCCTTTTATTTTTCTGGCTGCATCGATAAAAATTCGAGCAACAATATAACCCTCCAGAGAAATAACATTAGGATTTAACAGCAGAGGTGAACTGGAGATCTGCTTGAGATACGATTGGACAATTGGCAGACCTGATGCCATGTTAGGTACTACTTGTGTAATGATCACGCCCTCGGCATCCTTGCCTAGCATTCTTAAAAGTGAATCACTCCCTGTAAATGAAATATTTAGAAACAGAAGGTTGGGAAGATCCATTTTCATTAACTTGATGAACTTGGCAGCTGCCGCATAGCTTCCCACCATAATGACCGCTTTTGGCTCGACCTCCGCCACCAATAAATCAGCTACAGCCTGCTCAACATTTAATGTATTGCGCTGATAACGACCATGTGCAAGCCACTCTGCCTCGATATAACCACGACTTTGAAGCTGTTCAACCGCACCTTGGTATCCTGCATCACCATAACTATCGCGCTGTGTAAAAAAGGCTATCTCTTCCGGTTTTATTCCCGAGTCAAGCAAATGATTAACCATTAGCATTGCCTCTTCTTTATAACTCGCTCGGTAATTATAAATACAGTAATCTGGAGGGGCTTTTCTCAATAATCCTGCTCCGGTATATGCACCAAACATGAGTAGCTTTTCTTCGTTGGCAATAGGCACCGTTAAAACAGCTGTTGGCGTTCCGGTATTCCCCAAAATAGCAACCACGCTGTCTTCATCAATCAGCTCACGCATATTTTCAGCCGCACGCAATGGCTCATAAGCATCATCTTTAACAACCAAACGCAGAGTCCTTCCCTGAATGCCTCCATTCGCGTTTACTTCAGCAAACCCCAGTTCAATACCATTTTTCATACCACGACCAAGGTCTGCATTAAGACCGCTGAATGCAGCACTCATGCCGACTAGAATTTCATTATTAGCGGTTACTATCGGAGGGAATAAAACAGGCAGGCAGAGCAACACTGCCTTTAAGAGAAGGGTCTTTATTTTTAATGGTTCTAAAGAGAACCGGCCATCACAAGTATCCATACTTCTGCCTCTTGGAAACTACTTATACTCACCCAAAGCATTGGGTAAAGTTAATTCTTATTAGTTCCAATAAGGGTAGACTGAAAAACAGGTTCGGCAAGCGATTAGTGCTTAACCCAGCCCCTTTTTCTTTCTATGTTCGCGGTAGTAATCCAGCAGAATTTTAATATCAGCACGATCTCTCTGAGTTAATTTTCTTCGACCTGTATATTTTTTGTAAAAGCGCAACCGTTGCGAACGGCTTAGAAGCTGCCTGCCGACTTTATCCAGATGGGCAAGATCTTTTAAAATCCTGAATCGGAGCAGTGGTTTTATCCATCGCTTGCCCGAGGGGCAATCTATGAAGAATATTTTCGGTGCTCCGTTTATCGTTACCAGAATATTTCTCCAATTAAGATCGTTGTGCGCAAACCCAGCCTGGTGGAGATTGAGCGTTGCTTTGGCAACCTGTTCGATAACTGGCTCAATCCACTGGTGTTCCCGGGTAATTTCAGGATTTTCCCGAACGAAATGATCAAGGTCATCTGTGCCCTTGATCTCTTTAGTAATCACCGCCCCTCGTTTAAACCAGCCAAATCCCCTCTCCTCACCAAATGCAACAATTTCTGCAGTCGGGACTTTCAGTGATTCAAAGAAGAAAAGGTTTTCCCATTCCGAGCGGATACGACTTTTCCCAAAATAGCGCCGAAGCCCCTTTCCCGCACCGGTGTAGCATTTCACATAATAATTTTTACCCGCCACTTGAACTTTTATGACATAGCTGAGCGGGTCACTGGCGATGGTCTCACCTTTAAGCACAAAGACCTTATCGAGACTAGAGAATGCCTCGCCTGCTTCACTATTCAAAAATTGATTTGTTACCTGCCAGACATTACTCATTATAAATATTCAAAAAGGCGAATTAGCTTCGAATTGTAGCAACTTAAGGGCACTTAATTAGAGAATATTTTTTGATGAAATCTCTATTTATCTCACCCGAGCAAACCTTCCCTTGATTTTTAATAAGGTAACCCCATATCTGTATACTGATCTCCTCTAGCAGCCTGTTGAAATTCTACTGAATCAGTTGAATTTACGGTGCGTGAATTCAACTCAGCGAATTTCATCAACCTGCTAACCAATAACTTCTGGATAAATTCATTATGATGAGAATAGCGCTTTTCCTGGCCACAAATGCTGCAATTTTGGTCGTTATCAGTATCGTTTTTAGCCTTTTTGGTCTGCATGGTGTACTTGCAGAAAATGGCGTCGACCTCGACCTGAATGCCCTGCTTTTGATATCTACCATTATCGGCATGAGCGGCTCCCTTATTTCGCTTGCCCTTTCCAAATTTATGGCGAAAAAATCGATGGGCGTTGCCATCATCGAGAATCCTAAATCACAAACAGAACGCTGGCTGGTTGAGACAATTCAAAGACAAGCTAATGAAGCCGGAATTGGAATGCCCGAAGTGGGTATTTTCAACAGCCCGCAGCCCAATGCCTTTGCAACCGGAATGAATAAAAATAGTGCGCTGGTTGCCGTAAGCACAGGGCTGCTCGATAGCATGAAACAAAACGAAGTTGAAGCAGTTCTGGGGCATGAGATCAGTCATGTTGCGAATGGTGACATGATCACGTTAAGTCTGGTGCAAGGTGTTGTGAATACATTTGTTTTCTTTCTCTCAAGCATCATCGGCCACATCGTCGACCGGGTCGTTTTTAAAACCGAGCGCGGGCATGGGCCTGCCTATTACGTCACTCAGATCATAATGCAGATTTTTCTCTCTATTCTCGCTAGCATGATTGTCATGTGGTTTTCTCGCTGGCGTGAATTCCATGCCGATACGGGCGGTGCAAACCTCTCCAGCCGAGAGAATATGATCGGGGCTTTACGTGCGTTACAACGCGTTAATGAGCCTAAAGATTTGCCGGGCGAGTTCGCTGCTTTTGGCATTAGCGGCGGGTTGAGTAGCGGCATCAAAAAACTCTTCATGAGCCACCCACCTCTTGAGCAAAGAATTGCTGCGCTCCAAAATCAGAAATGAAGAGCGGACAAACATATTGACAGGGACAGACTACCTCTGATAAAAACGACCACAGCAATAAAAATAAAAAAGAGATGTGGTTCGCAGTACTAACAAATTAAGGAGAAAAAACGTGGTTTTTCTTGAATTTATGTTTACGAGTCCGCTGGGTATTATGGCTATCGCATTAGTGGTGGGTTTATTGGCTACGGCCAATTACTGCGCCAACCGTTTAAACCACTAACCAACCGACTTTAAATAAAGTAATAAAAAAGGGCGCTATTAGCGCCCTTTTTTATTACTTTTGAAGCAGATTAACCCTCTTCTTCTGCAAGCTTTTTTTGTACTTCAGCAAAAGCCGTTAATTTATCGTCGCTCACCTCAGCCTGGTATTTAGCTTTCCATTCAGAGTAAGGCTCCCCGTAAATAAGCTCCTGTGCTGTAGGGTAATCCATCTCAATTCCCTTCCCCTCCGCCTCAGCCCGGTACCACTTTGCCAGACAATTTCGGCAAAAGCTGGCAAGTATCATTAAATCTATATTCTGAACTTCCGTATGTTTTTCCAGATGTTTGAGTAAACGCCGAAAAGTCGCTGCTTCAAGTTCAATCTGTGTCTGTTTATCCATTTATTTCACCCTTAGTTAAAGACTGGGATGATTATACCAATATAACGACAAATTGAATTCAGCCAATCACTCTATTACGACCTGCTTCTTTGGCTTTGTATAAATTTTTATCCGCTATTTCGATCAACTCTTCTGGTTTGATATTCTCGACCTCTGTTTCTGTGGCAATTCCTAAACTCATTGTAACGAAGTGACTGACCAGGGAGCTTTCATGATCAATTGCCAGCGATTCAATTGCCTGCCGCATTTTTTCTGCCACCTTCAATGCCCCAGCCGCATCAGTATTGGCTAAGATAATAACAAATTCTTCACCACCATATCGCGCGACCAGATCACCGGCTCGACTGACCAGCGGCGCTAAGGCTCTTGCAACAAGCTTTAGGCAGTCATCTCCAGCTTGGTGCCCATAGCTATCATTAAAAGGTTTAAAGAAATCAATGTCTGCCAGAATAAGGCTTATAGGCTCTTTTGATCGCCTTGCCAGTCGACATTCTTTTGATAGCGTATAGTCAAAGTGGCGCCGATTCGAAATCCCCGTTAATCCGTCCAGCTCGGCTAAATCCTTTAGTTTCTGATTCACACGTTCCAGCTCTTCTCGCATCTCTGCAATGCGTTTCATCGCTTTTAACTTTGCATTGAGGACTGTTTGACTAACCGGTTTCGTCAGATAGTCATCACCACCCGCCTCAATACCTTTAACTACATCCTCATCTCTGACCATTGCGCTGAGAAAAATAATTGGAATCCAGAGGTTTCGTTTTTCGCAAAGTTTTTTGATACGTGCCGCTGCCTCGTAGCCATCCATCACAGGCATCACCACGTCGAGAAGAATTAAATCAGGAATCTTTTGTTTGAATGCGCTGACCGCCTCCAACCCATCAGAGGCCGTGATCACTTCATGCCCTTCACTTTCTATGTAGGTTCTAAAAAGCATCTGGTTACTTTTTGAGTCATCTGCAATCAGTACTTTCATTCTATTTATCTTGTTATTTTTTTATTCATTTCAAAAAAGTATAGCAAAAAAAATCTGATATTTTTTAGGGTAAATGTGGTTGCTCCAGATATTCATGCGAACGCATTTCCTGGAGTCGGCTGATCGTTCTTTCAAATTGAAACTGAAGCCGTTTCCCTGAATACAACTTCTCCGGTTCGCTCTCTGCCGAAATAACCAGTTTCACGTTCCGGTCGTATAGCTCATCTACCAAATTGATAAACCTCATCGCGTAATCATTCTTCATCTCATCCATGCAAAAGATGTTGGCTATAAAAACTGTGTGAAAATATTTTGAAATTTCGATGTAATCAGCGGGTGCACGCGGTACATCACAAAGGTTCTTAAAATCGAACCAAACAATCCCATCAGTACATTTCTCGGTTTGTAACTGGCGGTTTTCTATTTCAAGTAGCTCTTTATCGGAAATATCCGAGGTTGCCATCTGTTTAAACAGGTCGTCTAGAATCCTGTCCGCTTCTGGATCGAGTGGGTAGTGATAAATCTCAGCTTGCTCCAGTTCACGCAACCGATAATCTGTATCACTATCCAGCATTACCACGTCACAATTGATTTTAATCTGCTCGATCGCAGGCAAAAAACGATTCCGTTGCAATCCATTTTTGTACAGCCCATCGGGCTCAATATTAGAGGTCGCGATCAGTACAACTCCCCGCTCAAATAGCTCAGTCATCAAGCGGCCAAGTAGCATGGCGTCGGTAATATCGGAGACAAAGAACTCATCAAAACAGAGAACTCTGATCTTTTTCGAAAGACGTTCTGCAATAATTTTCAGAGGATCAACCTCATTCTTAAGCTTTCCGAGTTCCTTATGCACAAACTGCATAAAACGATGAAAATGAATTCGTTGCTTTTCCTCAAACGGCAACGAATCAAAAAAAAGATCAACTAACCATGTTTTCCCTCGCCCAACACCACCCCATAAGTAGAGGCCATTTATAGGTGTTTGTTCAACTGGCTTGCCTCGTTTTATTAAGCGACCGAACAAGCCGCCTCTCTCTTTTGGAGGCTCTTCCAGTAAAGCTAGATAGATATTATCCAGCTTTACAACAACAGCTCTCTGCGCACTATCCGCCTGAAATGCATCTGATTCGATATCCTTAAGATAACGATCTAGTGGTCTCACAATTAACAATCCTCAATTAACTTCAGCTGCCCTCTATTTGAGATAGACAGAACTATTATTGGCTTGCCTGGTCAATATTCACCGACATTCAAGCTTTCTTCGGGGAAAATCTTGCACATTTACCGCCACACAGATAGCATTTCCACGTTAAATAGCCCCTAACGGACTATAAATCGTAAGATATTATTCTGGAAACCACTCATGCGCATCGATGGAACAGCGGCTTATTCTACCGTGATCGCTTCTGTAAACAACAGAAATGCGACCACCGCTGCTGCGCCTTCACATTTATCTCGGAATAGCGACCAAAATAGAGCAACTGAGACAAGAACCAGCCACCCACAGGGGCAGCAACTCTCCTTATCCGCCACCATTGAAACAAGTGGTCGAAAAACAACGCTATCCCCTCTAATTAGCGACAGAAACCTGCCTCCTCAGACCCAAAGCGCACTCAATAGCTATGTTAACATCCAGAACCAGCTACACTCTGATGAGCAAACTCACAACCAGCAACTACTCGGCGTAGATATTTTTGCTTAACCTTTTCTTCTGAACAAAAATGAAACTTCTTTTTGATTTTTTCCCCATCCTGCTCTTTTTTATTGCCTACAAGATTTACGGCATTTATGCCGCAACAATCGTTGCAATCACAGCATCCATAATACAGGTCGGTATCTCCTGGTTCCGCCACCGAAAAGTTGAAAATATGCACTTAATCACCCTGGCGATTATTGCTGTTTTTGGTGGGCTAACCCTCTATCTACAAGATGAGATGTTTATTAAATGGAAGCCAACCGTTCTTAACTGGCTCTTTGGAATTGTTTTCCTCGGTAGCCAACACGTCGGAGAAAAAACCATTGTTGAACGAATGATGGGCCACAATCTGACATTGCCTGCCGAAATATGGGCAAAACTTAATATGAGTTGGGCTGCTTTTTTTATAATCCTCGGCAGCATCAATCTTTATGTTCTATACAATTTTGATACCGACACTTGGGTAAATTTTAAGCTCTTTGGAATGTTGGGCCTAACGCTCGTCTTTGTCGTTATCCAGGGAATATTCCTCTCCCGTCACCTACCAGAAGAAAACGAAGAGGAGTCCTGATATGCTTTACGCCATTATTAGCCAGGATGTCGAACAGAGCCTGGAAAAGCGATTAGCTACTCGCTCTGCTCACCTTGAGCGACTCCAGCTTCTTCAAAAAGAGGGGCGGCTTGTTATCGCAGGGCCTCATCCCGCAATCGACAGCAACAATCCTGGTGACGCCGGCTATACAGGCAGCCTTGTGGTTGCTGAATTTAACACCCTCGGTGAGGCCCAGGCCTGGGCAGATAATGATCCTTATTTTGAAGCTGGCGTTTACCAATCCGTTTTAGTCAAACCCTTTAAACAGGTATTTCCTTCATGAGTGTGAGAGCAGAGCGCATCAAGAGCAAGTTAGTAGTGACTTTCTCACCAGAACATTTTGA
>QNFJ01000031.1 GCA_003646305.1 Gammaproteobacteria bacterium
AAGAAACGGTTTGCGGAGAGAGAAGAGGCTGAGAAACTTTTAGAATCTTTGAAATAGCCCTCAAAGCGATCGATAAGTTGTTGCTGGAGGCCTTTGTCTATTTGTCAGGCAAAGGCCTTTTTGTATACTGAGAAAGTGCCCACTCAACATGCTCCCTAACCAGTTCTGAGGGATGCTCTTTTCTGTTATTGAGTGCAGCCATTAGAGCCTCACTTTGCTGTGCATTGCCAAGCCCAACTGCGATATTTCGTAGCCAGCTCAGATGGCCTATCCGACGGATGGCCGAACCTTCTGTTTTCTTCAGGAAAGCCTCTTCATCCCAGCTGAACAGTTCGACTAAAGAGGCTGAGTCAAGCCCCTGGCGAGGCAGGAAATCTGTTTCTGTTGTTAATTGAGCGAATCGATTCCAGGGACAAGCTTGTTGGCAATCATCGCAGCCATAGATACGATTCCCCATCGGTTTTCGAAGCGCCTCTGGGATAGCCCCTTTTAGTTCAATTGTAAGATAGGAGATGCAACGCCGTGCATCGACTTGAAAGGGGGCAATAATTGCTTGAGTTGGGCAGTAATGGATGCAATCTATACAATCTCCACAGTGATGGGTTGCGGCAGTATCAACCGGTAGGGGTAAGTCTGTATAGATTTCACCCAGGAAAAACCATGAACCCGATTTTTTATTGATCAGGTTACTATGCTTACCAATCCAGCCGAGGCCTGCCTTTTCAGCCAGTGCCTTTTCCATAATGGGGGCGCTATCTGTGAAAACACGGTAGCCATGTGAGTGAGCGGATTGCTCAATTTTGATGGCCAACTTTTGCAGGCGCTTGCGGATTAATTTGTGATAATCACGACCTAATGCGTAACGGGAGATAAAGGCATTAATCGGCTCTTTAAGTGCCTCTTTAGCCACTTGTTGGGGTTCTGGAAGATAGTCCATGCGAAGCGAAATAACCCGAATTGTTCCCGGGACGAGCTCGGCTGGATGAGTGCGAGAGGAGCCATGCTTTTGCATGAAATTCATCCCACCATGATGCCCTTTGTCAAGCCAGTCATTGAGATGCTTTTCAGCTTCATTAAGCTGGGTATCAGTGACGCCGACCTGCTGAAAGCCTAATTCATTTCCCCATTGCTTTATCTGTTGGGTGAGCTCTAAATAATCAACTTCTTCGCAGGGATGGTTAGGCATAATGGATTCGCATTACAATGCACTTAATTAATGGTTAACGGGGCTATTGTAACAATGTCATTATCATCACCTGAAAAAGAAGTCATATTACCTGTTCAACTCTACCGGGCAGAGCAGGTTCGTGCGATGGATCGGCAGGCAATCGAAATCGTTGGTATCCCTGGTCTTATCCTGATGGAGCGAGCGGGGAAAGCAGCGTGGGAATTACTGCAGAAGAAATGGCCAGGTGCAATAAATATTGCCGTTTTTTGTGGCCCGGGAAATAATGGTGGTGATGGATATGTGGTTGCTCGGTTAGCAAAAGAGGCGGGACTAACTGTTCATCTCTATTCATCAACAGAAAGTAGTCGGCTAAAAGGTGATGCGGCAACGGTTTGCCAGCTTTGGCTGGATGCAGGTGGTGGACTTGAGAAGCCGCTTTCTCCAAACAAGAAAAATTTTGACCTTGTCGTTGATGGATTACTAGGTACGGGATTAGATCGGCTCGTTGATGGGGAGATGGCAACGGTTATTAATGAGATAAACAGCATGGACGTACCGGTTTTAGCGCTGGATATCGCCTCAGGGCTTCATTCGGATAAAGGGGCTTCGCTAGGTACGAGTGTTGACGCTGAAGCAACCATCAGCTTCATTGGTTTAAAGCAGGGGTTATTTACCGGTGAGGGAGTCGCATTGTCAGGTGAAGTCTATTACGACTCGTTAGATGTGCCTGAGTCTGTTTTGACTTCTCAACAGAGCGAATCTAAACGCTTTACCGCCGATGGAACTTGCCTGCCTAAACGGGAAAAAACGGCTCATAAAGGGCTATTTGGACATGTTCTGGTAGCTGGTGGGGAGCGTGGTTTTAGTGGTGCAGTTCAAATGGCGGCGAGTGCAGCGTTAAGAGTAGGTGCAGGGCTTGTGAGTCTGGCCACGCGTTCTGAGCATGCAGCGTTATTGAATCTGGTGCGACCCGAATTAATGGTTCATGGCATTGATAAAAGAGTTGACCTTGCCCCTTTGCTGAAAAAGTCATCAGTCGCTGCTGTCGGTCCTGGTTTAGGGCAAACTGTTTGGGCACAGAACCTGCTGGCCGAACTGTTTGACACAGCGATGCCCCTGGTTGTTGATGCAGATGCTTTGAATCTACTCGCGAAAGAGCCGTTTAAGCGAGATAACTGGGTTTTAACGCCGCACCCCGGTGAGGCAGCGCGGTTATTGGGTATAACAATCAAAGAAATTGAAAGTGATCGCTTTAGCTCGGTTAAGGCATTGCAGAAAAAATATGGGGGAGTCGTTGTTTTGAAGGGTGCTGGAACACTGATTTTCGATGGCTCCGAGATGGTAATTAATACAACCGGAAACCCCGGAATGGCAAGTGGTGGCATGGGAGATGTTTTAAGCGGCGTGATTGCGGCGCTCCTAGCTCAGGGTCTCTCTTTAAGTCAGTCAGCTCGGCTCGGTGTATGGCTGCACGGTAAAGCAGGTGATATTGCTGCGAAAGAAGGCGAGCGAGGACTTCTTGCATCCGATTTGTTGCGACCATTAAGAGTATTGGTGAACCAGTGAAATGGTTTCTGGCGAATGAGGGGGAGACGCTTTCACTAGGTAAGACGTTACTGCCGATGCTAAAGCCGGGAATGTTAGTGTTTCTGGAAGGTGATCTGGGCGCGGGGAAAACAACATTGGTTCGAGGTATCTTGAGGGCATCTGGCCACAAAGGTGCCGTTAAGAGCCCTACTTACACAATTGTTGAAGAGTATAGTCTGGGGGAAACGCCACTCTATCATTTTGACCTGTATCGCCTCGCTGATCCAGAGGAGCTTGAGTGGATGGGTCTTGCTGATTATCTTAGAAAAGAAGCGGTCTGTTTGGTGGAATGGCCGCAAAAAGGGAAGGGTTTTTTACCCTCACCTGATATAACACTTACTTTTGGTAAGAAAGGAAATGGGCGGGAACTGAGTATGGAGGTAGGGAAAGCCACCTGACAAAGATTAAATAACCGTTATAAATAGACAAAAAAACCTTTGACAATCTATAGTTATGGATGTAAGTTCATGGTGAATATAGTTTATGAGGGGGCGGTTCTTTGTTGAGGATCGGTTATAAAATGGGCAGAATCGTAAAAACACTATTTCTGGCTTTGCTGATTTTATCAGGTGGTGTTGCTAGCGCAGCAGAAGTTAGTGCGCTTCGCTATTGGACAGCCCCAGATCATACCCGCTTGGTCTTTGATGTAACCTCATCGGTGAATCATAAGATTTTTCTGATGAGTAACCCGCAGCGTCTTGTAATTGACCTTTCGAGCTCACGCCTTAAAACAACACTCTCACAACCAGAAAAGAACCACCCACTTCTGAGTAAAATTCGTAGTGCTCGGCGTGGTGGTGCTGATTTGCGTGTTGTCCTTGATCTGAAATCGAAAGTTAAACCTAAAAGCTTTTTCCTGAAGCCAAATAAAGACTACGGAAACCGGTTAGTTGTTGATTTATATGATGAGAAAAGCTCAACTATTAGCCAGAATCGTTCGGAGTCAAAACCCAAAAAAGTTAAATCCAGTAAATTACGTGATCTGGTCATAGCGATTGATGCCGGTCATGGTGGCGAGGATCCGGGCGCGCGAGGCCCGCGTGGTGTGCGAGAGAAGGATGTTGTTTTTGCAATAGCTAAAAAGTTACAGGCCTTAATTAAAAAAGAGCCGGGTATGCGGCCGGTAATGGTTCGTAGTGGAGATTATTATGTTGGCCTGCGTGACCGTATGAAAAAGGCACGGGAAGCTAAGGCCGATCTCTTTATCTCTATTCATGCAGATGCCTTTAGAGATTCGTCGGTTCGTGGTGCGTCGGTCTATACCTTGTCACGCCGCGGTGCGACCAGTGAAGCGGCGAGATGGCTGGCCAAATCAGAAAATGCAGCAGATTTAGTCGGGGGTGTGAGCCTAGTCGATAAGGATGACCTGTTGGCCTCGGTGTTACTGGATTTATCGCAGGCAGCAACACAGGATGCGAGTAAAAAAGTAGCCAATGAGGTTTTAAAAAGGCTGAAGGGCAATGGAAAATTGCATAAACGCCATGTTCAGCAGGCCGGATTTCTTGTGCTCAAGTCACCCGATATTCCATCGATTCTGGTTGAGACTGCATTCATCTCAAACCCGCAGGAAGAACGAAATTTAAAAAGCCATAAATATCAGGCGAAACTTGCTAGATCCATCCTGTCTGGGATTCGCGGTTATTTTGCTAAAAGTGCGCCTATGGGTACTCGGCTGGCTGCCCGCAAACACACTATTGCACGAGGTGATACGCTTTCCCATGTGGCAAGCCGCTACGGTGTCACCACGAAAGAAATACTTGCGTATAATTCACTCAAATCAACCGTTGTGAGGGTGGGGCAGGTAATCGATATTCCAGGGTGATTGCTCAGCTCGCCTTTGGCCATAAAGTAAAAAATCCGGCAACGGAAAAGAAACCCCCATACAATAGTCTGGCCTTAAGAATTTTCCAGACTGTTATGCGTATTACCCAATTACCGCCCAAATTAATTAATCAAATAGCAGCCGGAGAGGTTGTTGAACGGCCTGCTTCGGTCGTGAAAGAGTTGATTGAAAATAGCCTTGATGCCGGATCTACCCTGATTGAAATAGATATTGAGCAAGGCGGTACTAAGTTAATCCGCATCCGGGATAATGGGGCGGGCATTGATAAAGAAGATATGGCTTTGGCTTTATCACGCCATGCGACCAGCAAGATTGCATCGCTTAGAGATCTAGAGCAGGTGGTGACGATGGGGTTTCGGGGAGAGGCGCTGCCCAGCATTAGCTCCGTATCTCGCCTTACTCTGGTTTCGAGGACAACTGAAGCAGAATATGCCTGGCAGTTATCTGCTGATGGGAGTGAGTCTTCATTTGACTTGACCCCTGCCGCTAACCCACCAGGAACGACAGTAGAAGTACGTGATCTGTTTTTTAATACGCCAGCTCGGCGCAAGTTTTTAAGAACAGAAAAAACCGAATTTTCCCATCTTGAAAATGCGGTTAGAAGGCTTGCTCTGAGTCGCTTCGATGTGGCTTTTGTTTTGCGCCATAACCAGAAAGAGGTGCTGCACCTCAAGCAGGCGCTATCCCAGCAAGCGCAAGAGGAGCGTATCGGGTTGGTTTGTGGGTCTGGACTGCTTTCGCAGTCGTTGGTGATCGATTTTGAGGCGGCAGGATTGAAGTTATGGGGTTGGGTCGGTCTACCAACCTTTTCTCGCAGTCAGGCGGACATGCAGTATTTTTATGTTAATGGCCGTTTAATCAAGGATAAATTGGTGACGCATGCCGTTAGACAGGCCTATCAGGATGTTTTGTACCACGGTAGGCACTCTGTTTATGTCCTATTTCTTGAGCTGGACCCCGCGCTGGTTGATGTGAATGCGCATCCAGCAAAACAGGAGGTTCGTTTCCGCGAAGGACGTTTGGTCCATGATTTTTTATTCAGGGCATTACATAAGTCACTCGCTTCAGTTCACGTTGGAGGGAGCGATAATGAGAACCATGGAACACCCGAACAGGATCTTGTAGAAAAGCGGGAAGGAGAATATTTCAGAGCAAACCGGCAAGCCGAACAGTCATCAATCCCTTTCTCGGTCCAGGAGCGTCAAATTCAAAATTACGGAAAGCTGCTTGGTGAGAGGCTATTAGAAAACAGTTCTAATCAGGCCAGTTTTTCAATAGAGGGTGAAAGCGGCAAACGAGATAAAGCAATACCACCTTTGGGTTATGCCGTTGCACATTTGCATGGTATTTATATATTGTCGGAATCGGCAAATGGCTTGATTGTGGTGGATGCACACGCGGCCCACGAGAGGATTACTTACGAGCGATTGAAAACCCAATATGATCAAGGTGAACTGATTGTTCAGCCTTTATTGTTGCCTGTTCAACTTGCTGTGAGTGATCGCGAGGCTCGGCTTGTCGAGGAAAAACAGTCTTTTTTTGAGTCGCTGGGAATTGATGTAAGTCGTGCAGGTTTGGAGCTTATTTTAGTTAGAGCGATGCCGGCTTTATTGGCTAAAGGTAATATTGAGTTGCTGTTGCGTGATTTACTGGCTGACCTGATTCAGCATGGCGATAGTGAGCGGGTTGGTGAGGCGCGTAATGCGTTATTAGCGAGCATGGCATGTCATGGATCGGTGCGAGCTAACCGAATGCTAACTCGGGATGAGATGAATGGTCTGTTAAGACAGATGGAAGAGACCGAGCGGAGTGGTCAGTGCAATCACGGCAGGCCGACTTGGGTTGAGATTAACCATCAGGCGCTTGATCGTCTATTTTTGAGAGGCACGTAGGGCGCATGATGCCGGCATCATCAGGTTTGCCAGTGTACCCACCCGCAATTTTTTTAATGGGGCCAACCGCCTCAGGAAAAACAGCATTATCGATTAAAATTGCAGAAGAATTTAATTGTGAAATTATTAGCGTCGACTCTGCACTGGTCTATCGTCACCTAAATATCGGTACAGCCAAGCCAACGATAGAGGAGATGCGAGGCGTACCTCACCACCTGATTGATATCATCGAGCCGGCAGAATCCTTTTCAACAGGGGCATTCAGAGAGCAGTCACTTCAACTAATGGAAGAGATTACTTTGAGAGGGAAAATCCCGCTCCTGGTGGGCGGTACGATGCTCTACTTTAACGCGTTATTTAATGGTTTGGCGAAGCTACCAACTGCAAACCAGGCGATAAGAGATGAGATTGAGGATGAAGCCAGGGATTTGGGTTGGCAGGCAATGCACGACCAGCTAAAACAGATTGATCCCGTGGCGGCTAAGAGAATCCATCCCAATGACCCGCAAAGAATTCAGCGAGCGCTTGAGGTTTTTCGAGTGACTGGAAAGTCGTTGACACAACTTTGTGAAGAGGCAACAAATGAGCCGCTTCCTTACCGTCAAATTAAAATAGTGTTGGCACCTTCTGATCGTAAAATGCTTCATAAATGGATCGAGATACGGTTTAAAGAGATGTTAGCCACGGGCTTTATAAAAGAAGTGGAAGCATTACGTGATCGTGGTGATTTGAATGAATCAATGCCTTCCATCAGGACCGTTGGCTACCGGCAGGCTTGGCAGTATCTTGAAGGTTTTTATAGTCATGATGAAATGGTCGAGCGAGGGGTTATTGCGACACGTCAGTTAGCGAAAAGGCAGTTCACCTGGTTACGAAAACAAACAACAGCCACCCACTATCAAAGTGAAGATAAACAGCTCGTTAATCATGTGTTATCTGACCTACAAAAGCAGCTGCTTTCTTAACAACCATTGCGATTTGGTGTGTGGGCTGTAGTACAATAATCCCGTTACAGGTTGATTTAGCCAAATTATAAGGAGACTCAGGATGTCAAAAGGCCAGAATTTACAAGATCCATTCTTAAATACACTTAGAAAAGAGCGGGTTCCAGTATCAATTTTTTTGGTAAATGGTATTAAACTGCAGGGGCAGGTAGATTCCTTTGATCAGTATGTGGTTGTTCTGAAAAATGCAGTTAACCAGATGGTCTACAAACACGCTATTTCAACAATTGTACCTAGCCGTGCGGTCAGAATTCCACATGGGGATGATGAAGCCGAGGCTGGCGAGTAACCTTTAAATTTAAAAATAATCGATAACAGGTTGTCTAAATTCGCTGAGTCGATCCAAATACAAGGCAAAATTGAGTGAAAAAGCAGAGTTTACATGTGTAAATGAGCATTTTTCAGTTTGGTTTGAACGCCGTTGATGGCTGCGTCAGTAGAATTCCAGGAGCCTGTTAGTGGTTGGTTATTACTTGGGAGCCATTATTGTTTGATAGACCCAGCTCGAATGAGCGAGCAGTCCTCGTACATATCGATTTGCCTGCGGAAAAAGATCAGGAAGATATTTCAGAGCTAAAAGAGTTAGCATCTACGGCTGGTGCAGAAACTTGCGCAGTGGTAACGGGTTCTCGGCGTGCGCCGGATGCCCGTTTTTTTGTGGGTAAAGGAAAGCTCGAAGAAATTAAATTGATTGTTGAGGCCGAAGAGGCTGGTTTGGTGCTTTTTAACCACGCGCTTTCGCCAAGCCAGGAGCGCAATATCGAAAAAGAGCTTTGTGTCAGGGTAGTAGACCGAACAGGCTTGATCCTTGATATCTTTGCACAAAGGGCGCAAACCCATGTTGGTAAACTGCAGGTGGAGTTAGCACAACTTAGGCACCTGTCTACTCGCTTGATAAGGGGCTGGACTCACTTAGAGCGGCAGAAAGGCGGGATTGGCATGCGAGGACCGGGTGAAACGCAGCTTGAAACGGATCGCCGTTTGCTGAGTAACCGGATTCGCTTGATCAGGCAGAGACTTGCGAAAGTTGAAAAACAGCGAGAACAGGGGCGTGGTGCTCGAAAGCGTTCAGAAACTTTTTCTGTTTCCCTAGTGGGTTACACGAATGCAGGCAAATCGACGCTATTTAATGCACTGACCGGCTCGGATGTTTATGCAGCCGACCAACTATTTGCAACGCTAGATCCCACCTTACGACGTTTTGAGCTTAAAAATGGAGAGGTTGTTGTCCTTGCCGATACAGTTGGCTTTATTCGCCATTTACCTCACGCACTGGTGGCTGCGTTTCGTTCAACATTGCAAGAAGCCTGTGATGCAGACCTTTTATTGCACGTCATTGATTCGAGCAGTGAAGAGCGGTTAGAGATGATGGATCAAGTGAACGAGGTTTTAGTGGAGATTGGTGCGGATGAAATTCCTCAAATAGAGGTTTATAATAAAATAGATCTTCTGAGGGATGTTTCGCCGAAAATTGACCGAGATAGTGACGGTAAGGCTCGCAGGGTCTGGCTTTCTGCGCTGTCTGGGGAAGGAACAAGTCTTATAGAAGAGGTGCTCGAAAGCCATTTCGGGAAACGAACGGAAGAGGTGGCCGTTCAATTGAATGTTTCGCAGGCAAGGCTACATGCGCAGCTGTTTGAGCATGCAAAAGTTCTGAGCGATGAAGTTGATGAGAATGGTGGCTGGAATATGGTTGTTGAATTTCATCAGAGAAATCGCTGGCTGCTGGACGAAATTGGTGTTAAAAAGTAACATTAGCATTATCTTATGATGCGGATGGTTGTCATGGGAGGTGCGATGCACCCATAATGGGAACAATTATGCTTAGTTAAGAGAGCCAGAAGATTGGAGGAATCCTTTTTTGGTCTGTCTTGGAAGTATTAATATTGAGCTATTGATAGGTCGATTTATTAAGCCTATTTATTACAATTTACTTCAGATGTTGAGATTAGATTGAAGTAAACTTAACTAGATAACAAAAAATCACAGAGAGTGGAGTTTTATAATGTCCTGGAATGAACCCGGTGAGAAAAACAAAGACCCGTGGAGTGGTCGTGATAAACAGCAAGGACCGCCTGATCTTGATGAGGCATTAAAGTCTTTTCAGGAAAAAATTAGTAATATTTTTGGTGGGAAGAGCGGAAATGGTGGTGATGGTGGAGGCAATGGAATCATCAATAAAACCCCCGGCTCTTTTGGAATTGGTCTGTTGGCCGGTATCGGTCTGCTCGTTTGGGGACTTTCTGGAATCTATATTATTGATGAAGGTAACCGTGGGGTCATCCTGCGATTTGGGAAATATATTGAAACAACCCAGCCAGGCCCTCACTGGCGCTTACCCGCGCCGATTGATGAGCTGTTGATTGTTAATGTGGAGCAGCAGCGCTTTATTGAGGTGGGTTATCGTAGTGGCGGTGGCCAGGGAACAAGTGGTTCGGTGCCTAGAGAGGCATTGATGCTGACTAGAGATGAGAATATTGTCGATGTACGTTTGGCCGTTCAGTACACCATTAAAGATGCGAAAAACTTCCTTTTTAGTTTGAAAGACCCCTCTGATACGCTTAAGCAGGCAATAGAAAGTGCTCAACGTGCAGTTGTTGGGCAGCATGCAATGGACTTTCTATTGACGGAAGGCCGTAGTCAGGTGGGCGCTAAAATAGAAAAAGATATTCAGACCATCATGGATTCTTATCAATCAGGTATCAGGGTCACGAGTGTAAACTTGCAGGATGCGCAGCCACCTGAACAGGTGCAGGGTGCATTTGAAGATGCGATTAAAGCGCGTGAAGATGAGCAGCGTTTGAAAAATGAGGCAGAAACCTACTCAAATGAAGTGATTCCGAAAGCACGTGGTGCGGCAGCTAGATTGACTCAAGAGGCTGAGGGTTACAAAGCAAAAACGGTTGCTGAGGCAGAAGGTAACGCTAGCCGTTTCAGTCAGCTACTCACTGAGTACGAAAAGGCGCCTGAGGTGACACGTAAGCGCCTTTATATCGATGCAATGGAAATTGTCCTGTCAAATTCTGAGAAAGTTTTGGTGGATGTTAAAAATGGAAATAATTTGCTGTATTTGCCACTCGATAAGTTATCAGGTGGCTCAGCAAGGCAAATTAACCCAGGTGCAAGACCCGTATATATAACACCGACTCAAGACTCGACTAGCCAGCAAAAACAGCCGATTAGAAGTAGTAGTCGCGAAGGAAGAGGACGCTAAAATGCCAAATAATAAAATTATGATACCGGCGATTCTTCTGTTTGCTTTATTGACGGTGGGTTCTTCAGCTGTTTTTACAGTTCAGGAGACTGAAAAAGCAATTTTGTTTCGTTTGGGTGAAATTGTTGATGCTGATTTCAAACCAGGTTTTCATTTCAAAACACCTTTTATCAACAACGTTAAAAAGTTTGATGCAAGGATTTTGACGTTGGATTCAAGGCCAGAACGATTCCTGACATCAGAAAAGAAGAATGTGATTGTCGATTCGTTCGTAAAATGGCGAATTTCTGATGTGTCGGTTTACTATACATCAGTAGCTGGTGATGAAAGACAAGCTAATCTGCGATTAAATCAGATTATTAAAGACGCGTTTCGTGGTGAGTTTAGTAAGCGGACGATCAAAGAGCTTGTCTCAACAGACAGAGAGCAAATTCGTGAAATCCTGCTCAAAAAAGTGAATCCAGTTGCGGCTGATTTGGGTATTGAAATCAGTGATATTCGGATCAAACGGATCGATTTGCCTGACGAAGTTCGTCACTCGGTGTATAGCCGGATGGAGGCAGAGCGAGCACGTGTAGCAAGAGATTTTCGCTCCAGAGGTGCTGAGGCGGCTGAGCGAATTCGAGCAGATGCTGATAGGCAGCGTGAAGTGATTTTAGCTAATGCTTTCCGGGATGCTGAGGCAACGAAGGGTGAGGGTGATGCGGTCGCGACAGCAACCTACGCAAAAGCGTATAATGCCAACACTGAATTTTTTGCTTTTTATCGTAGTTTAGAGGCCTATAAAAATACCTTTTCGAAAGCGGGTGGATTGCTGGTTTTAGAACCTGATTCTGATTTCTTTAGTTACTTTAAGAGCGAAAAAGGTAAATAACCGCTGGCTTGACCATGTTCGGCATGGTCATAGAATAGGTAACTCAGCCCCAGTTATGGGGCTGAGTAGTGTTTGGGCTTTTATTATTTTGGTATACGCTTTAGTGAATAGGGTTTTTAACAATGTGGGATGATCTGTTGGCAGCCTTTGCGTTGGTGCTTGTTCTTGAAGGGATGATGCCCTTTTTGAGCCCCGAGCAATGGAAAGAGGCGATGGCGCGTATTTTACAAATGGACGACAGCACAGTCCGCAAGATTGGCTTCTTTAGTATGTTAGGTGGGGCATTGCTGTTATACCTAGTAAGGTAGCTCCCTATCAGAAAGATGTTTTTTGAATACTTAAAACATCTCTAGTAAATTTAGTTTTTGTTTTTTAAATGGGTTCTTCCCAGTTTTGTGACGAATAAATATGGCTCAGGATCATTGGTTACTCCCCGACGGGGTTGAAGAAATATTACCAGAAGAGGCTCAGCAACTTGAGTTGCTAAGGCGTCGATTGCTCGATCTTTTTGATAGCTGGGGTTATGAGTTAGTGATCCCGCCACTTATTGAGTTTCTGGAATCCTTATTGATTGGGACTGGACAAGATATTGACTTGCAGACCTTCAAACTAACCGATCAAGTTAGTGGGCGAATGATGGGTGTTCGGGCGGACATGACTCCTCAGGTTGCCCGGATTGATGCGCACAATCTTAAACGTGATGAACCAACTCGTCTTTGTTATCTCGGGACCGTTTTGCTCACACGGGGGGACCACCTTGAGAAATCACGTAGTCCTATGCAGATTGGCGCAGAGCTTTATGGCCACTCTGGCATTGAAAGTGACCTCGAAATTTTAAGCCTGATGCTCGAAATGCTGGGGCAGGCAGGTCTCGAGAATGTTCATGTTGATATAGGTCATGTCGGAATTTTTCGAGGTTTGGCGAAGCAAGCGATGCTGACTGAAGAGCAGGAAGCGGAGCTTTTTGATGTGCTACAGAGGAAAGCGACTTCAGAGCTCGCTAAGTTGCTAAGCCAATATTCGCTGTCAGATGATTTGGTTGAGATGTTGGCCGTGTTACCAGAGCTAAATGGTGGCAGTGAGGTTATCAATATTGCCCGAACTAAGTTGATGAAGGCTGACAAATCGGTCATGGAAGCTCTGGACGAGCTCGAGCAGATGGCCGAGTGGATCAGACTACAAATGCCGGAATGCCCTTTGAATATAGATTTAGCAGAACTGCAAGGTTATCACTACCACGCAGGTCTTGTTTTTGCTGCATTTGTACCGGGCTACGGTCGAGAAGTGGCTCGAGGTGGCCGGTACGATAACATTGGCCAGGAATTTGGCAGGAGTAGGGCTGCTACCGGCTTCAGTGCAGATCTTAAGACTATTTCAAGATTAGCGATTACAGAAGTAGCAGAAAATAGTGAGAAAATTTTTGCGCCAGGTTATATAAACGATGAGCAGTTGGAAAGTGAGATTAGAAAACTTCGCCAGCAAGGCCGAGTTGTTATTCGTAACCTAACTGGGCAGGAGAGTGATGCAGCAGCAATGGGATGTGATTCTGCTCTGGTCAAAACAGGTGATGATTGGCTGGTTGTTTTGGTCAATAAATAAATATAAAAAAGGAAAGTATCGAAATGGGTAATAACGTTGTTGTAATTGGAACCCAGTGGGGTGATGAAGGAAAGGGCAAGCTGGTTGACCTGCTGACCGATCGTGCATCAGCCGTCGTACGTTTTCAGGGCGGGCACAATGCAGGGCATACACTTATTATCGGCGATGAAAAAACAGTCTTGCACCTGATTCCTTCCGGGATCATGAGAGAGGGTGTTGACTGTTTTATTGGTAATGGTGTGGTGCTTTCACCTGAAGCGTTAATGAGCGAGATTGAAAAGCTGGAAAAAGCGGGTGTCGATGTTAGAAGCCGCTTAAAGATCAGTGAAGCCTGTACTTTGATCTTGCCTGTACATATTGCCTTAGACCAGGCGAGAGAACGTGCAAGAGGTAAAGAGGCGATTGGTACAACGGGTCGTGGTATTGGTCCAGCATATGAAGATAAAGTGGCGCGTAGAGGATTGCGTGCAGGGGACTTCCTGGATTCTGACAAGCTGGCTGAAAAATTACGTGCTCTTTTAGATGTTCACAACTTTACTCTAAAAGAATATTTTAAAGAAGAAGGTTTCGACTTCCAGCAACTTTTGGATGAGACCCTTGCTTATGGTGAACAGATTATTCCAATGCTGGAAGATGTTTCATCTCGCCTTCATCAATTACAGGATGCGGGGAAACCAATTTTGTTTGAAGGGGCGCAGGGTGCGTTACTGGATATTGACCATGGCACTTATCCCTTTGTGACCTCATCAACCACAACAGCAGGTGGCGCAGCCAGTGGGAGTGGCGTCGGTCCACGTGATCTGGGCTATATCCTCGGAATTACAAAAGCGTACACGACTCGCGTAGGCAGTGGCCCTTTCCCAACTGAACTGGATGATGAAATTGGTGAGCGGCTAGGAAGAGTGGGGGCGGAATTTGGCGCAACCACAGGCAGAAAACGGCGTTGTGGTTGGCTAGATGCAGTCAGCCTGAAAAAATCAGCACAAATGAACAGCCTGACCGGAATCTGTCTGACCAAATTGGATGTTATGGACGGGCTGGAAACAGTTTCAATCTGTACAGCCTATAAGCTAAATGGTGAACTACTGACCTCACCACCTATCGGTGCAGATAAATATGCACAGTGTGAGCCAGTGTTC
>QNFJ01000032.1 GCA_003646305.1 Gammaproteobacteria bacterium
CCACATAACAAAAATAAAATACGGGCGCTTCTTCTTTCCGGTATACGGGCGGCTCTTCTCTGGCGTCAGTGTGGCGGTAGCCGATGGAAAATAATTTTCCAGCGTAAGAAAATTACGAACACCTGCCTGCAACTTCTAAAGAGCAGTTAAATAGTTTAGGTTATGAGTAATCTGATCGTAGCCGACCGGCTTACCCGCTATTACGGTGACCACTGTGCCGTTGACGAGGTTAGTTTCACTCTGAAAAAAGGGGAGATTCTAGGTTTTCTTGGTCCTAATGGCGCGGGCAAATCAACTACCATGAAAATGATTTGTGGAAACCTTGCACCCACCGATGGGGCGATTAGCATCAATGGAATTGACCTGCTTGAACGGCCTAAAGAGGCTAAAGCAGAATTGGGCTATTTACCCGAAACACCCCCAGTCTATCGGGAGTTAACGGTCAATGAATACCTTGATTACTGTGGAAAGCTCCACGGATTAAAGAGAGCAGCTTTGCAAAAAGCAACTCTCTTCGCAAAAGAGCGCTGCGGGTTAATCGAGGTGGCTAACCGGCTTATTGGCAATTTATCCAAAGGCTTTCAGCAACGGACCGGTATCGCTCAGGCGATTCTCCATAGCCCAGCCGTGATCGTTCTTGATGAGCCGACAGTTGGGCTTGATCCGATCCAGATTCGAGAGATTCGTTCCTTAATTCGTGATCTGGGTGAAGAACACGGCATCATTCTTTCAACGCATATTCTTCCCGAGGTTGAGGAGTCCTGCACGCATGTGCAGATCATTCGGCAGGGAAAACTGGTTTTGAATGACAGCATTGCCACTCTCAAAAAGCAACTGGCTGGAAGCAGCTTTATTCTGGCAACCTCAAAGGAGATTGAAGGCGAGTTTTTGCAATCGATTGAAGGGGTCAATACGGTTGAAACTTTAAAGGGCTGTCGTTATCGCATTCACTTTGATAACCAGCAAAATCCAGCCGAAATGGTGGCCGAAAAAGTGATTCAATCGGGCTATGGCCTTCGGGCGTTAACGCCCGAACAGCGCTCAATGGAAGCGCTCTTCCTCGAAGTCACCAGAGGAGAGGAGGGATGAAGATCATCACCATCGCTGGTCGAGAGTTACGCAGCCTTTTTCTCTCTCCACTGGCCTGGACAATTCTAGGTGTTGTCCAGCTAATCCTGGCTTACCTTTTTCTCTCCCAAATTGATTACTACCTGATGATTCAGCCCAAAATCGCCGGTATTGAGGGAGCTCCTGGGGTAACCGATCTGGTTATCGCGCCGCTTTTTAGCAATGCTGCGATCATTCTTTTGCTGATTACACCACTTTTAACGATGAGACTGATTAGTGAAGAGCGCCGCAATCAAACGCTTAGCCTTCTTTTTTCTGCACCGCTCTCTATGACTGAGATTATCTTTGGCAAGTATCTCGGCATGATGGCTTTTATGCTGATTATGATTAGCATGATCGCTTTAATGCCTCTGTCATTGATGGCTGGCGCAACACTCGATTATGGCAAGCTCGCTGCGGGCATTGTCGCCTTGATCCTCTTGATGGGCGCCTTCTCCGCCGTAGGTCTTTATATGTCAGCGATTGCCAGTCAACCCACTGTTGCCGCAATCGGCAGTTTTGGTTTGCTGCTATTGCTATGGATTATTGATTGGGCAGGCAGCAATTCAGATAAGGGAAGCGAACTTTTTGCGAGCCTTTCTCTCCTTCGTCACTTTGAAAACCTCCTCAAAGGGCTCATCAACTCAGCAGATATCGCCTACTATCTGCTTTTTATTATTCTCTTCCTGACACTGGCTGTTCGCCGGCTTGATAACGACCGGCTGCAAAAATGAGGATCAGCCCATCTCGCCACCGAAATATTCGCTTTCAGAACCTGATTTTTACGATTCTTTTTCTGATTGTTATCGGTCTTCTGGGTTGGTTAAGTAACCGCTACACAATCCAGTTTGACTGGACGAATGGAGGACGTAACTCCCTGTCAGAAGCTAGCGAGGCGGTTGTTAAACAGATGGATGGTCCTGTTAGCATTACCGCTTTTGCATTTGAAAACAAAGTAACTCGCTCAAAGATTAGTGATTTTATTGGCCGTTATCAACGCCACAAGAAAGAGATCAACCTCACTTTTATTAACCCGGACAAGCAGCCAGAAAAGGTCCGTGAGCTCGGGATTACGATCGATGGAGAGCTTATTGTTGAGTTCAATAATCGCAGCGAAAAGGTCAAAAACTTAACCGAAGCCCTCCTGACCAATGCGCTGCAACGACTCTCAAACAAGCAAAAACGCTGGGTTGTTTTCCTGACAGGGCATGGAGAGCGCAATCCATTTGGTCAGGCTAACCATGATCTAGAGCAATTTGGGAAAACACTAACAAGCAAAGGTATTTCCGTTCAGCGAATCAACCTAGTCGAGGCGACGGCCATTCCCGATAACAGCGCCCTACTTGTTATTGCTTCCCCACAAATAGCGTTACTTGATGGCGAGGTAAAGCTCATTGAAGATTATGTGCAGCAGGGCGGCAATCTGCTTTGGCTTCAAGATCCCGGTGATCTGCACAATCTCTACTCATTGGCCGAGCGGCTGGGTATTGAGTTTTTACCCGGAACCATCGTTGATGCCTCAACCCAACTGCTGGGGATTGATGACCCTTCATTTGCACTGGTGAGTCGCTATCCGCTACATCCCATCACGCAAGATTTCCAGTCGCTCACACTATTCCCTGTTGCCTCGGCACTAGAAAAAGGGGAAGGGGAGTCTGACTTTCAGAGTCAACCGCTTCTCAGTACGCTTGAGCGCTCTTGGACAGAAACTGGACTGCGTGAGGGTGAAATAGAGTTTGACCCTGATAGCGAAGAGACTCGAGGCCCACTTGATCTCGGGTTTGCCCTGACCCGAACCCTCGACGAGAATAACGGCAGCAAAGGGGAATCACCCAAAGAACAACGGATTATCGTTATTGGTGATGGTGATTTTATTTCAAATAGTTTTATCGGTAACGGCGCTAACCTCGATTTGGGGCTTAACATTGTTCAGTGGCTGAATGAGGATGATCAATTTCTCAATATTCCAGCTAGAACCGCTCCGGATCTTTCTCTTAACCTCTCAGAAACCAGCTCTGCAGTTATCGGGCTTGGTTTTCTATTTGTCCTGCCAATAATTCTGATTGGGAGCGGGGCATTTATCTGGCTCAGGCGGCGCAAAAGATGAGATCTCGCCTCGTTACTAACTTGATATTGCTTGCTGTTATTGTCGTGTTGGTGATGGCGACACTGACTGAGCTCAAGCCTGAGAAAGCGGTGCCAACAGCGATTACCCAACTCGATACCCAAACCGTCTCCAGCATTGAGCTCACTCGACGTGGCAAACCACCTCTCCGCTTTGCCAAACAACAAGAGGAGTGGGTTATGTTATCGCCAGAAAACGGAAAAGCTAACCAGGAGAAGGTCAAAAATCTGCTCACTATTTCGCAGATCAATTCCAGTAGCCAATTTCCACTGAATAGTGAAAAAGCAGATCGGTTCGGTCTAAAAGAGCCCGCAATCACTTTAAAGCTCGGTGGGCTATTGATTATGGTGGGTGATATCGCACCGATCAGTCAGCAACGCTACCTACGAATTGGTGAAACACTCTATCTGGTGACCGATAACTTTTATCATCATCTTATTGCACAACCCAGCCAATATCTTGCTGCGACAGCGCTCAAAAGAGCTGCAGATTAATAGTGCCTGAGCTTCCAGAGGTCGAAACTACTCGGCGAGGCATTCTCCCTCATCTGCAGTATAAAACCGTTCAAAAGGTGATTGTTCGTCAGCCAAAGTTACGTTGGCCAATATCCGATCAGCTTCCGGAAGCGCTGACTCAACAGCCGATAATATCGGTCGACCGGCGCGGAAAATATCTCTTAATCCATTTTCCAAATGGCACGCTCATTATTCACCTTGGAATGTCGGGTAGTTTAAGAATTTGTCGTTACGATCAGTCAGCTGAGAAACACGACCATTTTGAAATAGTGTTAGACAATGGCACCAGTCTACGCCTGCGAGATCCAAGGCGTTTTGGTGCGGTTCTCTGGACAGAAGAACCTGTTGAGAAACATTCTCTTCTGATTAATTTAGGCCCTGAGCCTTTCGACCCTCTATTTAATGGCCTTTTTTTATTCGAGAGAGCAAAAGGGCGAAAACTGCCCATCAAGACTTTGATTATGGATGGCAAAATTGTCACCGGCGTTGGTAATATCTACGCCAGTGAAGCACTCTTTTTAGCGGGGATTCATCCGAAAAGAGCAGCGGGGAAAATATCACTCGAGCGATTACAGCGTTTAGCCGAGGCAATTGTAGAAATACTCCAAAGAGCGATTGAGCAAGGCGGTACAACCTTACGGGATTTTGTTAACGAAACGGGAAAACCGGGCTACTTTCAGCAGCAGCTTGCTGTTTATGGGCGAGCGGGACAGCCTTGCCAGAAATGCACCGCGGCTATCAAAAAAATTATTCTAGGCCAACGGTCAACTTTTTACTGCCCTAACTGCCAGCACTAAGTCCGTTTGCAATACAATTAGGCAGTCTCTAGCGAAAGCTTGATAATTTCCTTTGCGACAAAACCAAATACCCCCATGCATAGCCCGCCAAACAGCGCAATATAGGCCCACTTACCCCCTTTAGATTTGTGAGCCAAATCAAAGACAATAAAGAGCATCAACCCGATTAGAACCGTAAAGCCAACCATCAACGAATATTCTTCAAATTGTGCAACGGTAATATAGTCTGTAATCACCTTGAAACCTCTATTTCCATAGTGCAGAGAGCCGATAATTGTAGCATTTTATAGCTTGTTTCGATACATTGTCTCTTTCCCAAACCTTCATAGATGACTGAGTGATCACCATCAAAAGCCATTTTCTTAAACAGTTAATCAGCAGCTGCTTTGACCTGTTTCCGATTCTGGCCGTCATTTCTATTTTTCAGTTGTTTGTTATTCAGCAACCGATCCCCAACGTGGCCGAAATGCTCCTGGGCACATTGCTAATCGTTTTGGGCTTAACACTGTTCATTCAAGGTTTAGAGCTAGGACTTTTCCCCATTGGTGAAGCAATGGCCTATGCCTTTGCTAAAAAAGGCAGTGTGGCCTGGCTACTTGCGTTTGCTTTTTCTTTGGGGTTCGCAACAACGGTTGCCGAGCCGGCACTGATTGCTGTTGCAGATGAGGCTGCTCGCGTGGTTGCTGCAGGAGGGATTATTGAAGCAACCGAAGAATCACAAGAAAGCTATGCTTTTGGCCTTCGGATGACCGTCGCCTTTTCCGTCGGCTTTGCTATTTTAATCGGCGTTCTCAGAATCATTCGGGGCTGGCCGCTACACTATCTCATTATATCCGGATATGTTGTGATTGTTGCGATGACGCCCTTTGCGCCGGCCGAAATTATTGGTATCGCCTATGACTCTGGGGGTGTCACCACCTCAACCATCACTGTTCCATTAGTGACCGCGCTGGGTGTTGGGCTGGCCTCTGCTATTAAGGGAAGAAATCCGATGCTCGATGGGTTTGGCCTGATTGCTTTCGCTTCATTGACGCCAATGATATTTGTTATGGTCTACGGAATGCTCCTGTGATTGCCTGGCTTCTCGAGTTTGGCCACACATTACTGCTCACCATTCGGGACATTCTTCCGATTGTAGCGACCATTATTGGCTTCCAGCTTCTGGTTATTCGTCGGCCACTGAGAAATCCCAAAAAGATATTTATTGGTTTCCTTTATGTTCTATTGGGGATCGCATTTTTTCTTGAAGGATTGGAAATGGCGCTATTCCCGCTCGGTAAGTTAATGGCAACTCAACTAACACATCCCGACTTTATCAATAGCAGCTCTGAAATTGTCCGCTGGCAAGACTACTACTGGGTCTATCTATTTGCGGCCTGTATTGGTTTCGCTACGACACTAGCGGAACCGTCACTGATCGCTGTTGCAATCAAGGCTGAGGAGATTTCTGGGGGTGCTATCGGCGCCTGGGGGCTCCGTTTGGCCGTTTCTGTCGGTGTCGCATTTGGTATCTCTCTGGGTACCTATCGAATCGTCACAGGGACGGAGCTCTATCTCTATATCGTCGTTGGCTATATTGTGGTAATTATTCAGACCATGTTTTCTCCAAAAATGATTATCGGCCTCGCCTACGATTCTGGTGGTGTCACCACATCAACTGTCACCGTACCGCTTGTTGCGGCACTTGGTCTGGGGCTCGCATCAACTGTCCCGGGTCGTAATCCAATGCTCGATGGGTTTGGCCTGATTGCTTTCGCTAGCCTGTTCCCGATTATCGCTGTGCTCGGTTATGCGCAAATCGCCGAGTGGCGAAACCGGAAAAATTCTAATATTACCTAAATGAGGCTTTATTCATGCATTTCAAATTACTCATCGTTTTTGTCGAAGATGACAAAACAGACCTCGTTCTTGATACCTCACGCGAGCACGGTGCAACTGGAGCTACCGTCATTAATAATGCGCGCGGTGAGGGGATTAAAAAATCTAAAACATTTTTTGGTCTTAACCTTGAAAGTCAACGAGACGTTGTTCTCCTTTTAGTCGAAGAACATATGTCACGGGAAATTCTCGAAGCCATTGCAAAAGTCGCTGAATTTGACGAAAAACCAGGAACCGGTATTGCACTCCAAATTGATGTGGAAGATGCTATCGGCGTTCTCCATCAAATGGAAACACTTACACCTGCCATAGAGGAAGAATTATGAAGAACCAGAAAATCATTCGCGTCCGCGATGTGATGAAAACAGATTTTGCAACCATTGAGGGTGTCTCCACCATCAGTGAGGCGGTACGAGTTATGAAAGAGCAAAAAACCTCTGTGCTTATCGTTAACAAACGTGATGAAGACGATGAGTATGGGCTGATTCTTGCTGGTGACATTGCCCGCCACGTCCTCGCGAAAGACCGTTCTCCAGAGCGTGTTAATGTCTATGAAATTATGACTAAACCAATTATTTCAATGAGTCCGGAAATGGATATCCGTTATTGCTCCAGAATGTTTGCTCGCTATAACCTGGTCCGTGCGCCTGTTCTTGAACATCGCGTCGTTATTGGCACCGTTAGCCCTATTTCGCTTGTTCTCGATGGCTTGTACAATATTTGCTGATCATCCTTGATTAGGATCTTAGACTTGAACGGCAGAACCTACCGAAAGTGCTTCAAACCAGTCAAGGAAGCGCTCCACATCGTCGCCTTTAAAAATCCGGCCATGCTGAGGGGCTAACATCTCGATATCCAGCTTTCTAACGCGCTTGATCCAGTCATTTTTTGCGCGGTTCGAAGGCATCCAGCGTTGATGAAAGAAGCGCATTTTTTCAACATGAGCACTAAAATCTTCCACAAACATGGGTGCATCAGGAGATTCAAGTGCTGCACCAATGTCGCCACTCATTAAAATCTTTGATTTTGGGTCGTAGACATTGAAATTACCTGATGAGTGAAGGTAGTGCGCAGGAATCAGCTCTAGCTCTACCGGGCCGAGATCAATTGTTCCGCCCGCATCTTCAATTGGAACGTATTCAATTTTCTCGCAACCAAAATGACGCAGAAACCCTTCCCAAATAGCAGGCGCATGGAGCCGGGCCTGTGGAAGAGCCTGATCCCATAAACCAAGAGAAGAGATAATGTCTGGATCCTGGTGTGATGCAAACAGGTCA
This sequence comes from Gammaproteobacteria bacterium, assembly GCA_003646305.1. Lineage (GTDB taxonomy): Bacteria > Pseudomonadota > Gammaproteobacteria > Methylococcales > UBA2780 > UBA2780. Next base: position 7,700 of record QNFJ01000032.1, read on the forward strand.
GTGATCTCTTCAACTGGCGCATAATGTAAAGCGGCTGCCAGCATTGGTGCAAACAGTTCAGTCCCACCTGGATCCAGCAGCAGACAACGGTTCGCCGTACGAATCATATACTGGTTAGTATCGATCAGATTTTCGGCCTTATTTGGATCACGACCAAATACAATCCACTGATAGCCAGCATCAAATAATGTTGTTCTTTTCATTAAAAATATCCTGAAATTGTCTGCTTTTATAATTCCATCATCGCCATTGAGCTACGACAACGCTGGACATTGGTATACATAAGCTCGGCGGCCTTATCCACACTTTCTGCCACCGTCAAAAGGCTTTGCAGAAACTCTCCCGCCTGAGATGCCTCAATTCGTGAATTTGCGGCGATGACTCTTGCCGCACGAGCTGGGTGCATAATTTCGGAAAGCTGATCAAGTAACTGATCTACTTGGTTTTTAAATTGATAGCGCATCTCTTCCAGTTCCTCTTCTAACTGCGCCGCAATTGGTACTAAAGAGTCTTTGTAAACTGCCTCGCAGGAAAGAGCAGATACTGTCTTAAACTGTTTGTTAGCCTGCTCATAGCGATATTCCTTTACCGTCGTCTCATACAATGCGGATGCCTGTTCATTAATCTGATTGACCAATTCGATTGTTTCTCGTGCAAGTTCATTAATAAAATCGGTAATTGGCTGAAATCCCCTTGCCTTTTCGCCAGCTCGGTAGGCAATTGCTTTTGCATTGGCTGCTGCAAGCGAGATCTCCTTGGCAACCACCATCACATCAGACAGCTCTGTTGCAATGGATGCAACCACTACAAACTGGGATTTTTTCCGTTCAATATGTGCTTTCATTCTATTTCTGCAGATTATGAGTTTCTGCAAAAAAGAATAGCAGAGAAATTATTTTTAGCTGGCAGGCGCTGCTTTTTTATATTCACTTTGGCTCGGCACTCAGGAAAAATCACACGTCTCTAGAGAATTGATTTATAAATACAATCAACGGTACGATTGGGCACGGTTTAAAGCTGCCTATTTCATAAGAAACTGCTGTTATAACTTATCTTAAAAACAAGGAACAATTATGCGAAACTTAATTTTATCGATCTTTTTTGCACTATTTAGTCAATTATCATTTGCTGCCTGGCAACTCAATAATACGGCTTCAACATTTAATTTTCTCAGTACAAAAAAGGGTGCTGTAACAGAAAACCATTCGTTTAAGAAACTCGATGGTCTGGTCAGTAATGAAGGGAAAGCAGAAATTTCGATTGCGCTGGCAAGTGTTGAGACAAATATTGCTATTCGTAATGGGCGAATGAATAACCTGCTATTCAATATTGCTGAGTTCGCAACTGCGACAGCATCTTTATCGGTCGATCCAGAGCTGCTAGCTGGTCTTTATGCTGGGAAAAGAGTCATCATTGAATCTAAAGTGAGACTTAATCTGCATGGTATATCAAAAGAGTTATCTGCTAGCCTTGTGATTACTGGGCTAGAAGGTGAGGGGCTACAGGTTCATACATTAACCCCGGTGTTACTTAAAGCAGCTGATTTTGGGCTCGCAGCCGGAATTGAAAAACTACGTGCGGTGGCTAAATTGAGTTCGATTGATACAACTGTTCCGGTCACTTTTACACTTGTTTTTCAGAAACAGTGAGAAAAGGGGTTACGTGAAATCTTTTACTAAGTGGTTTTGTTTGCCTAATCCCTCAATGGTCAGTTCAACGCGATCTCCTACATTTAAAAACCGTTGTGGAGATTGGCCCATTCCCACGCCATCCGGTGTTCCGGTGAAAATTAGGTCGCCCGGTTGCAGGCTCATAAACCGAGAAATATAGCTAACCAGGAAAGCAACACCGAAAATCATATGCTGTGTATTACTGTTCTGTTGAATTTCTCTATTAACCATTAAACTCAGATCGAGTGATTGAATGTCGTCAAGCTCATCCGGTGTTGATAGCCAGGGACCTATTGGTGCAAAGCTGTCACAACCTTTACCCTTCATCCACTGTCCGCAGTGTTCTTTTTGAAAGCTGCGTTCAGAGACATCAATTCCCGCACAGTACCCCGCTACATAGTCGAGCGCTTGATCTTGTTCCACATAGAGTGCTTCTTTGCCGATCACAATAACAAGCTCTGCCTCCCAATCAACCTGGCTTGCCCCTTTGGGCCGAATAATTGGGTCGAAAGGACCTGATAAGGAACTAACGGCTTTTGTAAACAAAACTGGTTCATCCCCGGCTTTTGAGCCGGTTTCCCGAATATGCTCGGCATAATTCAGCCCTACTGCGATAATTTTTCCAACCGAGCTAATAGGTGATCCTAGTCTTGGGTCACCCGCTACAACAGGCAATTTATCTATGTCGAGCGAAGAGAGCCTTTCCAATCCACCAGCTGATAGGAATGCAGGGCAAATATCATCAACAATGCTTTGCAGTGAATGAATGTCGCCACGAGCACTTAAAATACCTGGGGCCTCTTTGCCTTTTTCCCCGTACCGGACAAGTTTCATAATGTGCCTCTAATCAATAATAAACAGTAGCGTCAGCGGGATCACAGCTAAACTTAGCAGATTCCCTACCGCGACAATAGATGCTACCAGTTCTGGCTCTCGGTTGTATCTTTCGGCCATGATTGCATTCATCACGGCGGGTGGTAGCGCACCAAACAGAACCAGCAAGCCGGCTTGCTCTTTTGGTAGGTCTATAAAAATGATTGCCAATAAGGCGCAAATAATGCCCGATAGTGGGCAAAGTAAGGCGCCCCATATCCCCATTTTCCAGTGATCTAATTTAATTGAGGTTAATCTAACACCCAGTGCAATAAGCATCATCGGAATCGCAACCTGACCAAGCATATCAACAGCCGGGAGCATTATTGCAGGCAGGTGCCAATCGGTTTGATTTGCAAGAATCCCTAGCCCCGTCGCAATAAAAATGGGGTTCCTGATAAAAACCTGTAGATTAACCTTCCCCTCGAGCATTAGCGTACCCAACGTATGTTGAAAACAGACCATCACAACAAAGAGCACAACCGCCGCGGGGAACATGCTCTCACCAAAAGCAAAAACAGCGAGAGGCAGGCCAAGGTTTCCCGAGTTATTGAACATCATTGAGGGTAAAAATGCTGTCGGGCTGAAGCCAAGAAGACGGGAAACAGGTAGTAATAACAGGCCAGAGCCCAAAACAACAATCGTCCCGCCGAGCGCTAAGCCTCCAAACTGGAAATCTTGAGGGATTTTTTCGGATAAAACAAAAAATAACAGGGCAGGAATGAAAACCTCAAAATTCAGCTTGTTTGGCTCTTCCATCTCCAGATGGCGCACACGAGCATAGAGATAGCCGATCAGGATGATCGTAAAAATGGGTAAGGTAATTTCCAGAACACGGAAAATCATAAAACGGCCGCTCAGGGAGGTAATTCAGGAAGAACAATGATAACTGCTTGATTAAGTAAAGGCTTTTAAAGATTTTGGCTATAAAGGTTGCATCAACCAAAAACACATTGATTGCGGCCACCATTTTTGGCCTGATACAAGGCTTTATCGGCTCGATCGAAAACCGTCTCTGGTGTGTCACCATCCTGGAATTGCGTCAGCCCACAGGAAGCCGTAATTTCAATGGGCTTTCCTTTTGAGTTAAAACCGCAGCCTTTAATCTTCCCTCGGATAACATTGGCCTTACTTAAGGCTTGATCTTTAGTCGCTCCAGGCAAGAACATTACAAATTCTTCACCACCAAAACGGGCGACAAAGTCAGTCTCACGCATGGCAGCAGAAAGTATTGCTGAAATTTTTCGCAACGCCACATCACCCGCCTGATGACCAAAGCGGTCGTTAATACTCTTAAAGTGATCAATATCCCACACCAGCAGGGTAAACGACTCCTTAAAACGTTTCCAGCGAGCCAGTTCATTGGTGATTCGTTCGTCATAAGCCAGGCGGTTAGGCAACCCTGTAAGGCTATCCGTGTAGGCCAGGTCATGTTTTAAGTTTATGGAACTCTTTAACCCCGCAGTTTCTGCCTCCATTACTTTGATGGCCTGTGCCATTTCTTCAAGCTTTTCTTCGGCTTTTTCAGCTCGAGACTTATCATTCGATAAATGTTCTTCGACCTGCGAAGAGAGGGTTGCTAACTTGCTTTTTACCGATGACCTCAAATCATCCAGACTGGTTGCCTGTTGGCTCTCCTGAGTTAGCTCGTTGACATTGCTTGATACACACGAGGCTAATTGATCTCTCGCTACGTTTGACTCATGAAAAAACGACTGCATTACTTCCGAGCCGCTTCCTATCTTCTTAATCTGCGAGGTTACATCAGACAAAAACGCTTCAATTTCCCGCTGTTCTTCCTTTATTTTCGACTTAATTCGAAGCAGTAGCGCTATCGTGTCTTCGAGTATTTTAAAGAATAGCGAGGAGTCACCGCTATCCTTTTCAGCCTGCTGCTTCAAAGTTTCAAGCTGATGCTGTAAATAAGAAGGGACATCCAAGCTATCAAGTAGGCGACCAAGTAGTTCTTTTTGTAGAGCAGGATCAAATTGCTCGTTTACTTCGCTCTTCTTACTTCTCCCAAAAAGTCGGCCGAGAAGCCCCGGTTTTGAGGTGGCTTTAGCCTCTTTTTCACCAAAAGCAGAACCAACTGCACGAAAAAGAGAATTTAAATCTGAAAATTTATTATTCGTATAATCATCATGAAGTGCGCTTATTGCCACTTCTTCATCCTCTCCTTTTGCGCAATAGCGAAGAAAATCAAAGAGGAGAGCGGCATCAAAGCTCACAGTTGTCTCGTCACCATCTTCAGCCCTTATCAGGGCTTCTGAAACCGCATCCACCTGCTCTCGTAGACGCTCATTTTTAACGCCTGCCTTTAATAACGTTCGCAATTTTTTAAGGTGTGGATCAAGTGCCGCATCAAGTCCATTGGCCGCTAATGTAAGTCTGATGATTGTTCGGCATAACAGCTTTTCTGTCACACCTTGCTCTTTTTCAAGGCGATCAGATTGGGCAACTAATTCAGTATATTTAGCCTTCCACACGGTATCTGTACTGGTTGTTTTGTTTTCTGAATCCATCAGGCAACGCCCTTTTTATGTGTGACAGGAACAAAAATATCCATTGCGACTGGTAAGTGGTCTGAGCCTGGGAAATTAATGGCACGAACATTTTCTGTTCTAAGATCTGGAGTGACTAGCAGGTGGTCTAATTTCCGCCGAGGATTCCAGCTTGGATATGTTTTTAAATCCTGGAGTGGGTCGACCAGGCAGCCCTGCTTGAGCAGCAACTTCATTTCTGGACTATCAATTTCACAATTGAGATCTCCCATCACAATTACGCGAGGTAATCCCCGGATTAGTTCGGAGACAAATCCTAGTTGCTTTTTCCTCGCATTACGCCCTAGTGCCAAATGGAGAATACACAAATAGAAAGGTGCCTCATTTTCGCCAAAACGAATCAATAGTGCACCGCGCCCTGGCAATCCGGGCAGTTTATAATCGTGGATACTGTGTGGTTTTAGTCGGCTCAAGAGGCCGTTGCTGTGCAAAGCAAGTCGACCCAACCGCCGGTTTATCTGGTTACTCCAGTAGGGAAATCCAGCGTGATAGGCCAGGTACTCTGTTTGATCGATAAACTCGCTACGCGAGCCACCACTATCGACCTCCTGTAGCCCAACAACATCAAACGTCCGCAATAACCCGGCTATACGCTCCAGGTTTTCTCTTTTTTTTCTGGTGGGTAGCAGGTGTTGCCAGCTATTTGTTAAATAGTGGTGATAGCGTGAGCTATGAATGCCTGCCTGGATGTTATAACTAACGAGGCTCAGGCGCTGAAAGCCGGGCAATAGAGCAGCCTGCTCGACCACGCCAAACTTTTTCTCCAGTTTATTTCTGTCGCCTATAACTTGTTCCATGCTCTGTTTTATAAATAATTCAAGCTCGAATTGCTCTCGTCTTCACGTTACCCAGTGGTTTAAGCATAGAGTATTCTGGCAGTTTTTGTGAGCTAGACCCGACAAACTTAAGCTCCTAATTATTAGCACTTAAGAACTAGGTTTCCGCTCCTTTTCAATCAGGAAGTCGATTATTTCTATCATTCGTGGATAGCCTTTTGCCATTGAGCCTGTTACGCGATATTTGCCATTCACAACAACTGCTGGAACACCCGTTATCCCATATTTTGCAGGCTTAGCCATCGCATCTCGCAACTTCATATCAACAAAGAAGCCGTTGAATGTTTTGTGAATCTCTTTCTCATCAACGCCACGTTCTACAAAAAAAGCCGCTAGAGCCTCTTCTGTATCGGTCTTTTTTCCCTTTTGGTGGTAGGCGTCAAAGAGGTCTGCATGAATTTTGTCGGTTACCCCTAAGGTTTCTGCCGCAAAATAGGCC
>QNFJ01000033.1 GCA_003646305.1 Gammaproteobacteria bacterium
GCACAGAGCTTGTTAATGGGGCGCCAACCCCCTCCTCTTCAAGCTCACAAACAACACTGACAATATTCCGTAGACGCGCCTTTAAATCCAGATCATCACGCTGAAGATTCTCAATCAATTGCAAGGTTCTTAATCTTTTAGGCCTTTCTGGAAGAATTATCGCTGGAATTTTTGACTGCTTTGCAACAATGGTCCCCCAATACCTTCTCTCTCCAGATTCAATCCTAAAGCCCTCCCCAAGCCTATAAATCCGAATAGGCTGCATTAAACCGTTAGCCTTAATGCTGTCTGCAAGATCTCTCAGCTTGAGTAACGTTTTAATCCTCTCCTCTAAACCAGCCTCACTAGCTCTAGCCTCTTCTACATAATCAATATTCTGAAGCCACAACAACTCATCTTCTGTAAGCCCCAAAAGGCGCGGATTTTCAGGGTCAGGCTTAATTTTTTCTATATCAACGCGCTCAACCAGAAACTCTTCTTCACCCAGCTCGCGATCCCGAACAGTCTCTGCTATTCCCTTAATCAAGCTTGAACCGCCACCAAATCTTTTTTTCTTATTTGCCATAGTTTAATCTTCCTCGAACAAACGCTCTTCTATATATTTACAAAACCGTTCAGCTTCAATTCTTGCAGGGTCCTTTACCTTTAATGAAAAAACTGATTTCGGGGCTGCATCGGGGTGATCTGACTCTGCAAAGGCTATCCGCTGATGAAGAAGCATCGGTGTCAACAGTGCTTTAATCCCCTCATCTTCCTGCAAGGATCTTAATAACCCCTCATGAAGCGCCACTCCTTTTCTAAAAGTGTTGGGCAATATACCCAGGATCTTTAGAGATTGATCTATTGGTCTTCGCCTGTTTTCACGCCGCCATAATTGAAGCATCCCATACAAGCCCTCAATCGATTGTGGCTCCATTGCAGTAGGGATGAGGATATGTGAAGCCGCCCGCATCGCACTGACCGTCAGCGGCCCCTTTGACGGGGAGGTATCAATCAAAACAAGATCGTACTCGTTGCGGACATCTTCAAGAGCTAAAAAGTCATTAAGGCGATCATGCACCTTTGCCTTAACATCTGCCCGACTCACTAACTCCACATCCCTAAGTTTCTTTCCTTCGCCAGGCAAAATATCTAGGCTTTCAAGTTTGGTAGGGTAGGGGACGACTTCGCCTGAATAATAAATGTCCGCTGTAGAACTGCGGCCACTCCACTCCTCCTCATGATCATAGTCTGGGTGCAGTGGTGCCAGGATCCCGTCTTCTTCAGATGGATCATAATCCATATCAAGGAATCGTCTGGAAAAGTTGCACTGTGAATCCAGGTCAAGCGCTAAAACCCGTAATTTTTGTGCCGCAAAATACTCTGCCAATAAACGTGAAACCGTCGTCTTTCCAACACCACCTTTATTTTGTACAACCGCCAATACCTTCACTAGCTCACTCCACTTTTATTGCAATGTAATACCATAATACATTAACAATATAATAATGTATTGCATTTTGCTTCTAGCCGTTTTATAGTCGCGTAAACATTGGCATCCCATGATTTACCTCTTTTTTGAGAAGCCCTTTATGACGAAACAAAAGGAAAAAGAAATCGCCGCCCAGGATAAACTGCCCACCTTAGATGGGTCGCTAGAATCCTCAATCCGTCGACTAAATAAAGTACTCTTAACAAAACAGGCAAACACCACATCTATTGAGAAAAAAAGACCGGTCCAAAAAAGAGGGCAGGGTGGCAAAATTATTCAGCTACCTCTTTGGTCTGACTCAAGAAGAGGCATACCAAATGATCTGGTTAGGGGTGCTTTATTTACAGTAGGTAATTGCCGAACAGAAAGAGCCTTTAGAAAAAGCATGAGTATTGCCACACTAGGTGGCATAGATGTTACATATACAGGAGAAGAACTTCGTCAAGATGATGAAGATGTTTTCCTTCAACTCGTTCACCTTGCTCGCTTAATCCCTCTTGGCAGTTGCATCGAGTTCACTGCTCATTCATTATTAAAATCTCTCAGTTGGGCAACAAACAAACCCTCATACGACCGCCTAAAAAGAACCATTCAACGACTCACGGCCACCGGGCTTGAGATCAGTACAAAAACAGGCGGTTATTCCGGATCATTAATTCGTGATTTTGAATGGCGAGAAGAAGATGGCACTTCATCTCGCACATGGAAAGTACGCTTAGAGCCTCGCATAATTTCACTTTTCGGCCATGTAAAGTATTCCCAAATCGTTTGGGAAAAAAGGCTTCAACTCGGTAACCTCGCAAAGTGGTTACACTCTTTCTACTACTCTCACGCACAGCCCTTTCCTATGAAGGTGGAAACACTTCGCCAGCTTTGTGGTTCTACCACTAAAAGTAAGGCAAAGTTCAGACAATTGCTTAAAAGTGCGCTAAATGAGCTTATTTCGCTTGAATTTCTATCAAGTGCAAAGGTTAATTCTGAAGATGATAAGGTTTACGTAACACGTACCTAAACAATCGAAAGAAAAAGGCAGCACGCACCTATTTCATCAGCTCTAGACTATCTAATCCTGACTCACTTCTGCACAAGAACGCAATTCGTATTATGAAGTATCCCCTATAAGAACAGGCAGTTACATGGAGTGCCATTCGTACATTGAGGTATTATGCGAGGTGAGAAGTAGATTATTGCCTATAAAGTTCGTTTATTGAGGTATTCATGATGGCGACAGGGTTCACTCACTCTGACCTTATTCGTATATTGAAGTATTTCTAACATCAGATCATTCGATTAGAGGGCACATTTGCCAAAATTGGCAATCAATACTCTCACAAACCCAGAAAAAAATTTATACACTCGAATTTGAAATAGCTACGATTAAACCCCATTAGAATAAAGCTATTTATAACCAATAAGTTAGGCGCTAATGTCTAGAACAGCAAAGGCTTCAGCGTCAGACCTGTGGATAACTCAAAATAGTGATTCGTTCAGTGAAGTACAGGATTTGTTCATCGAGGTAGGCCTCTTCGTCTATCCAGGTAGGTTTATTCGTTTAATGAAGTATGATTATTTGTTCATTGAAGTAGGTCCCTTGAACAATATAATCATAGTTATCAATGCATTGTAGGCATAAATAGATTGGCTAATCTTTTATAATCTTTAATTAATCATTTATTAAAGAGAATTTTCTTTTCATTTATTCTTTTAACCCTGTTGGGAAACCAGTTAGATATAAGAATTTATCAAAATCTCACGCAATTTAGTAAGAGCAAGGGACTGGTATTTTATACCCACCAACGTGATAACATTAGCAATAATCTAACTAACAAATGGTCAACTAATTATGGCGCGCATAAAAATTGCTTACCCTGAAACAACTCTGTTTACACATGATTTATCTGTACGTGTTACCGATCTTAATTTTGCAGATCACCTAGCACATGATAGCGTTATTTCTCTTCTTCATGAGGCACGTGCTCAATTTTTCGTGGCTAATAAAATGTCCGAACTAGATGTGGAAGGGGCCGGAATTATCATGGCAGATATTGCAGTAAATTACCGTGGAGAGGCCTTTTTTGGGCAGATGTTAACTGTTGAAATTAGCCTTGGTGATTTTTCAGATAAAGGTTGTGATATCTTCTATCGAGTAACATGCAAAGAATCAGATAGCACTGTCGCTATTGCTAAAACAGGAATAGTTTTTATGAATTATCAAACGAGAAAGCTGGTTAGCGTTCCCAAATCATTTCTAAAAATTGCGGGGAAGTAGGGGAGTAGCCCCTTTCCAGCGCTATTGCACGAAGTGCCTAACCACTTACACTTAAGACTAACGAAGGTTCTATGAGTGATAATCTCGTAAAACCGAACCAATTACCGAGCTGGATACCCGGTAAGGTTACTTTTGACAGCGAAAAATGTGACTGGAAGGGGATGACAGTACGCGGTTATCGATATTCAGAAATGAGTGTCGACATACCTACAATGCGTGATTACCTGTTTGTTATCTATAAGGGTAACGCTGCAACAATGAGCAGGTGTTGTAGTGGGCCTTGGAAAGATTATCGTGTTGGCCCCGGTATTGTTTCAATACTCACACGGGCACAAGAGTCACAGTGGCGCTGGGACAAGCCCATTGATGTTTCTCACCTTTACCTGTCGCGTGACTCAATTGCCAGCGTGGCTGGTGAAGTCTTTGACCGTGATATTCGTGATATAGAGTTGAGTGACCGCGTTAAGGCTGAAGATACTGTTTTGCCCTCGTTGTTAAAAAACCTTGAGAATGAAGCCGCATCAGAAGCGTTAGGAGGAGAGCTCTATGTAGAGGCACTTAAAAACCAGGCCTGCATCCATATTCTGCGCCAGTATTCGAACGTGATATTTCGGGAAGTCTCTCATGGAGGGTTTAGTCCGGCGCAAAAACGGCTGCTCAGAGAATTGATAGAAGAGAATATTGATCTCAATATCACTTTGGCGGAATTGGCCGCTGCTGTTCAATTATCGGTTTTTCATTTCTGCCGCAAATTTGAAAAAGAATTTGGTTGTCCACCACACGCATTTATCATCAAGAAACGAGTTGAGCAGGCAACTCAATTACTATCGAACACATTGCTTCCGATCAAAGTTATCGCTGCTCAATGTGGGTTTTCAGACCAAAGCCATATGACTCGGCTATTTCGTAGATTTGTTGGTGTCACACCAGCAGTATTTCGTAAAGAGATGACCCGCTAAAGTTTATTCTATATTTCAGGTACCTAGCTCTAAGTTTTAGTAAACCCTCCCCTATTAATCTCCTAGCCTTGACAAGATACTACGATACCGCAGCAAGATTGTTCTAAAAAATGTTCAAAATCATTCTATAACTCTTTGAGCGTAGAGAATAACCTTATGTAGCTTGCTCACTACGCTGGGCTATTGAAAGTAAATGAAAACGACGTCCAAAGCTTATAAAAGGCGGGCCCTGAGAAGGACAGGAAGCGGTTACTGACATATTCAATGGAGCTGCTTTATTAAGTTCTGACATCTTTCTCAGTGATACAAAATAAATGGGAGGGTAGAGTTAATGACATCTAAAAAATCTGATTACCTACGAGCACTTTATCAAAACTGGAGTGACCGCATGGCTGCTAACCCCGAGATGGGGCTCGACGACATGCGTGCCTTATTTGACGAGTGGGGTAAGGCCACTTTTGAACCAGAAGATGTTACCTACAAAAACGATAATATTGCTGGTTTAGAGGTTATTTGGGCGCTTCCCATGAAGGCTGACAAATCAAAGGTGTTGATTTTCACACATGGAGGCGGGTTTGCGGTGGGCTCAGCAGCGAGTCATCGAAAACTTGCTGGGCACATGGCAAAAGCTCTTGCTGCAACAGCTCTGATTTTAGATTATCGGTTGGCACCGGAGCAGCCGTTTCCTGCACAGATCGAAGATAGTGTTGCAGTCTACAAAGAGCTACTTGAGCGTGGTACCAAGCCTGAAGATATAACGACAATTGGCGATTCTGCGGGCGGTAATCTGGCAGTTAGTACAGTACTAAAATCCCGTGAATTGGGATTACCTCTACCAGGAAGTGTCATCGCTTTTTCTCCCTGGATTGATATGGAACTGAACGGTGCGACTCTGGATAGTAATGAGGCAACCGATGCGTTGGTCTGTCGACCTGTGCTCGAAGCAATGGTTGGAATGTTCCTGGGGGAGTCCGGTGTGGCTAACGATCCACTGGCTAATCCTTTACATGCTGACTTCTCTGATTTTCCACCAATCTATATCAATGCAGGGAGCGTTGAAACCCTTCTGGATGATGCACGCAGGCTCCACTCCAGAGTAACCGATGCAGGTGTCAATTCGACGCTATCAGTGGTTGATGGGATGCAGCATGTCTTTCCTTTTTTGGCAGGACGTGCGCCAGAAGCAGATGAAGAGATACAAAAAATTGCTGCTTGGTACGCGGCACTATAAAGATGAATTTTTAAAAAAATAAGATCGAGGAGATATATTAATGAGTAATGCTGATTTTGATGCAATTGTAATTGGTGCGGGTTTCGGTGGGATGTATATGACGCATAAGTTACGCGATGAACTCGGGATGTCCGTTCAGTGTTATGACAAAGATGCTGATGTGGGTGGGACATGGTATTCAAACCGCTACCCAGGTATTTTGTCAGACACAGAAGGTTTTTACTATTGTTACTCTTTTGATAAAGAGTTGCTCCAGGAGTGGACATGGAAGAACCGCTACGTGAACCAGACGGAAATCCTAGAATACCTTAATCACTTTGCAGACCGTTACAAAATTCGCAAAAGTTATCAGTTTGAAACCAAGGTAACTTCAGCGAAATTTAATGAAAGCACGAATCTCTGGGAAGTTGAGACTGACAAGGGCGATAAAGTAACCGCACAGCACCTCATTACGGGGCTGGGGTTATTATCAGCAACGAATATTCCAAATTTCAAAGGGCGTGAAACGTTCCAGGGGCAACAGTTCCACACTGCTAACTGGCCACATGAAGGTGTCGACTTTAGCGGTAAGCGGGTAGGGGTTATCGGTACCGGTTCAACAGGCACTCAGTTTATTACTGCAACGGCACCTCAAGCTGGACACCTAACTGTTTTCCAGCGTTCTCCACAATATACTGTGCCCATTGGTAATGGCCCAATATCCGAAGAAGTCAGCAATAACATTAAGGCGAACTACGATGCAAGCTGGAAGCAAATAAAGGGCTCAATGGTTGCTTTTGGCTTTGAAGAAAGTACAACACCTGCCGCGGGCTTGCCTGTTGAAGAAACTGATAAGGTATTTGAGGCCGCCTGGGAAAATGGCGGAGGCTTTCGGTTCATGTTTGAGACATTCAGCGATATAGCCGTTGATCCAGGCGCAAATGAAGCGGCCTGCACCTTTATTCGCAAGAAAATTGACGAAATTGTCAATGATCCAGAAATAGCTAACAAGCTGAAGCCGCATGATCTGTATGCTAAACGCCCGCTGTGTGACTCGGGTTATTATGCAACCTTTAACCGCGACAACGTTACACTTGTTGATGTAAAAGCCAATCCGATTATCGAAATTACACCTAAGGGTGTTCTCACGGAAGAGGGCGAATATGAGCTTGATATTCTGGTCTATGCAACCGGTTTTGATGCCGTTGAAGGTAATTATACGAAGATTGATATTCGTGGCCGTGATGGTGCGCAAATTAAAGATACATGGGAAGATGGCCCTAAAAGTTATATTGGTGTGAGCCACGCAGGTTTCCCAAATATGCATATGATCCTCGGCCCTAATGGCCCTTTCACCAACCTGCCACCCAGTATTGAAGTACAGGTAGAGTGGATCTCGGATTTTATTAAAGAGATGCGAGACAAAGGGCAAGTGACTGCTGAAGCGACTAAGGAAGCAGAAAATGACTGGACGAAAACCTGTAAAGAAATTGCAGACCTGACGCTTTTTCCAAAAGCAGACTCCTGGATTTTTGGTGCGAATATTCCTGGTAAAGAAAACACTGTTCAGTTCTATTTAGCCGGTCTTGGATACTATACAGATGTATTGCGAGCAGAGACGGCTAGCGGGTACAAAAACTTCACTTTCACAGGCGCGGCTAACTAGTAGCAGTTTAAACGGGCAAAGGGCCGTTTTTTTTGGCTGGGTCGTTGCAGGCGACCCAGCACTGTTTCACCTGAAAATGGTGCAATTGAGAACGAATGGACTGTTTAGTCTGTCTTTATGAAAAGGCTCAGCAATAGTGGTTTTGTGTTGGCACGAACAATGACCATAGGAAAAGAATAGATGGTATTAAGTAAAAAGAATAAGGTGGGTCATTCTAACGAGCTAGCGGCACTTTTTGAGCCCAACTCAGTAGCAATCATTGGTGCATCAGCCAACGCAGAACGAATCGGTGGTCGCCCTATTTCCTACTATATTAAGGCGGGTTTTAAAGGAAAACTCTATCCGGTTAATCCGAATCGTGACGAAATACAGGGATTGAAATGCTATCCCGATATATCGGCAATTCCGGGTGAGGTTGATTTGGCGGTACTGGCAATCGCTTCGACAGCAGTTGCTGCTGCGGTGACCGCCTGCGGTGAAAAAGGGGTGAAAGTTATTGTCCTTTTCTCTGCTGGGTTTGCAGAGGTGGGTGAAGAGGGCAACACCATGCAGGCAGAAGTAGATGAAATCGCTAGCCACTATGGCATTCGTATTCTTGGGCCAAATTGCCTCGGTTTATACAATGGTGATAATGGTAACTGTCCAACCTTTACGTCAGGTCTTGAAGGGGGGTTTCCGCGGGCAGGTCGAGTGGGGTTAATTACCCAATCAGGTGCTTATGGGACGCATCTGCTAACTATGTCTAAAACACGACGGTTAGGAGTAACCAAGTGGATTTCAACGGGTAATGAATCAGATGTAACCGTTGCCGAATGTCTTGAATACATGATCGACTCAGACAGTGTTGATGTTGTCGGTTGTTATATGGAAGGGGTGAAAAATCCGGAGATTTTAATACGCGCACTAAAAAAGGCGCGGGCGGCGGGTAAAGCCGTCACCATTATGAAAGTAGGCGTTTCTGAAGTGGGCTCAGAAGCGGTTCAGTCACATACGGCATCATTAACCGGTTCTGATGCGAGCTTTCAGGCGCTAATAGACCAATATGGTGCGCTTCGCGCTCACACGACCGAGCAAATGTTTGACATTCTTTATGCGGCGAGTTTGTCACCTCGTGCAACCGGCAGTAAATTGGGTGTGTTAACCATTTCAGGTGGGGCGGGGGTCTTGATGGCCGATGCGGCAGAGGAACTTGGGCTGACTTTGCCACCCATGCCAGATACCATTCAGGCAAAGCTAATTAAACGCAACCCGCTAAGCTCTCCTCGTAATCCTGTCGACATTACCGCCAATGCACTCAACGATTTCCCCCTCGTTGGTGAAAATCTTCAAGCGATGTGCGATGAAGGAGGTTACGATTTGTTGGTCGCATTTTTCACGTCGCTAATTGGTTCGCCGGTTCATGGTGAAAAGTTGTTAAAGGTTTTTAGTGAGGGGATAAAGGGGCAGGGTAAGCCATTTGCGATTATCGGTCAGGCACCGGAAGAGATACTAGAAAAATATGAGGCTGCCGGCATTATGGTTTTTGAAGATCCATCTCGTGCGGTTGTCGCGTTGTCGGCCCTAGCAAAATTAAATACAGCCTTTGAACAGGCAAATGAAGGTGAAGGAGATTTTCCAGATATCGGCAAAATTAGCCTGCCAACAGAAAAAATCACAGAGGCAGAAGCCAAAGCCTTGATCGCCAAAGCGGGGATACCTGTTCCAGGAGAAGAGGTTGTTGGTGGGGCAGAACAGGCAGTTAAAGCGGCGAATAAAATAGGCTTTCCTGTCGTGATGAAAATTGTATCTGCGGATATTCCTCATAAATCAGAAGCGGGTGGCGTTGCGCTAAATTTGGCCAATGCAGAAGCGGTGAGTCGAGCTGCAACATTGATGCTTAAAACGGTTAAGGAAAGAGAACCCAATGCAAAAATTAATGGGCTTTTAATTGCACCAATGATTGGTGAGGGTGTGGATTTAATCGTTGGCACTCAAAATGATCCGGTGATGGGGCCTATTGTCATGGTGGGTCTTGGTGGCATTTTTACCGAAATACTGAAAGACGTCAGTGTTTCGCTTGCACCAGTGAGTCCAAAGCGAGCGCGATCAATGATTGAATCTTTGCGTGGAGTGGCACTGCTTCAGGGAGTGCGAGGGCAGGAGCCAGTTGATATTGATGCAATTGCCGATGCAGTTAGCCGTTTGTCGCTCCTGGCGACTCAGAATGAGAGTGATATTGAAAGTATCGAAATTAACCCGCTTAGAGCGATGGCGAGTGGCGTTATCTCTCTGGATGCGTTGATTCTTGCAAAAGAGGCAACATAGTAAGGCGAATAAAAATTAATAAAGTGCAGACCCTTTGTGAGTCGCACAGCCAACGAAATAATTAGATTTTTAAAGAGGATCGTAACAATGCAAAACCCCGATTATGCTGTACCCGCACTATATATTAATGGTGAATGGATCACGGAAACTGCACGCAAAGGTGAAGTTTGGAATCCCGCTACGGAAGAGGTATTGGCAAGCTTTCCATTTGCCGATTCTGAGCTGATTGATCGAGCCTTAGCCTCATCGGCAGCCGGTTTTGAAGTGTGGCGCAAAACAAGTTATGAAGAGCGCGTTGATATTATGCATCGTGCTGCAAACATTATTCGTGAAAATGCCGAACAGACCGCACGGCATATGACACTTGAGTTGGGTAAGCCGCTGGTTGATTCGAAAGCTGAAGTAGAAAATTGCGCCACGCTGCTGGAATGGTTTGCCAATGCAGCGGCAGATCATAATGACCGCACATTGCCTGAAATGGCAGGCTTTGCTGATAGAACGGTTCGTAAAGAACCGATTGGTCCCGTTGCGGCATTTGCTTCTTGGAATTTTCCCGCATCATTGGCCACACGAAAAATGGCAGCGGCGATTGCGGTCGGTTGTTCTGTGATTGTTAAACCGGCAAAAGAAACCCCCGCCTCTTTTATGGCGGTTGTTCACGCGCTGGATGAAGCAGGGCTACCAAAAGGGGTATTAAACCTTTTAATGGGTGACTCATCAGAAATCAGTAGAAAGTTGATTGAATCTCCGATTATTCGGAAAATTTCATTCACAGGTTCAACGCCAGTCGGTCAGGGGTTGGCGGCAATGGCGGGGCAGCAAGCTAAACCCTGTGTAATGGAGCTAGGAGGGCATGCTCCGGTTCTTATTTTTAAAGATGCCGCGATTGAGAAAGTGATCGCCCTTTCTGTGACAACAAAAAGCCGAAATGCTGGTCAGGTCTGTATTTCACCAACCCGTTTCTTTATAGAAGAGGAAGTTTTTGATCAGTTTTCAGAAGGTTTTGCGAAAGCCTTTGGTGCGCTTCGCGTAGGTGATGGAATGGATACTGAAACCCAAATGGGGCCATTAGCCCATTCACGCCGGGTAAGCGATGTTGATGCATTAGTGCAAGATGCCATTGAACAGGGTGCGCGGCTGCTAACTGGAGGTAAAGCGCTTGATCGGCCAGGTAATTTCTACGCACCCACTGTGCTGGCAGACGTACCCGATTGTGCCAGAATTATGCAAGAAGAGCCTTTCGGGCCTATTGCAATAATGAATCGCTTCAATGGGTATGATGACGCCATCGAAAAAGCCAATAACACCGATTTTGCACTGGCTTCTTATGCCTTTACAGGCTCGCAGGAGACAGCAGATAATTTAGCAACAGATCTGGATTCGGGAAAAGTGGGCATTAATGGCTACCCTGTCGTGTTTCTTGACTCTCCTTTGGGGGGGCGCCGGATGTCAGGTTACGGTAGCGAAGGGGGTTATGAAGGACTCGATGCCTACCGAATTGTGAAATTTGTCAGCCAAAGTGAAATCTAAAAAGAGGAAATAATGATGCATTGTCAATGTCTAAATGAATTCGGTGGCGCGGTTGTTGGAGAAGAGCGTGCCGATATGTCGGTGTCTGGCACAGAGGTTTTACTAAGAGTGACGGCCAATGGTGTTTGTCACACCGATCTGCATATACGGGAAGGTAACTATAATTTAGGCCACGGTAAAAAGCTAAGTTTTGCCGAGCGTGGGATGAAGCTGCCATTAGTGATGGGGCATGAGCCAGCAGGTGTTGTCGTTGCAGCAGGTCCCGATGCAGGTGAACTGGATAAAAGCAAAAACTATGTTGTCTTTCCTTGGCAAGGTTGTATGGAATGCCACCAATGCAAGGATGGCCGTGAGAATTATTGTGCGGCACCCCGTTATACAGGACTTCAGGTAGACGGTGGCTACGCAGACCACCTCAAGATTCCTCACCCACGCTATCTGTTTGATATGGGTGATATGGAACCAGCTATTGCAGCACCCCTTGCCTGCTCAGGACTGACAACCTATTCAGCACTTAAAAAAGTTGAAGAAACCTTGAAAAAGGCACCCGTTGTTATTATTGGTGTCGGTGGTTTGGGCCTTATGTGCGTCGGTTTGGTTAAGGCGATGGGAGGGTTGCCTCCAGTGGTCGTGGATATTGATCCTGAAAAACGGGCTGCAGCCATCACGGCAGGGGCAAGCGCAGCGATTGATGGTCTGGCAGAAGATGCCGTTGCACAAGTACAAGCAGCTGTTGGTGGCTCAGCACTCGCCGTTATTGATTTAGTGGGTGCCGAAAGCACCGCTTCATTGGCTTTCGATGTGGTTGGAAAAGGCGGAAAAATGGTTATTGTTGGGCTATTTGGTGGAGCAGCTCCCTGGCCGCTGCCATTAATACCCGTCAAAGCGTTAACCATTATGGGAAGTTATGCGGGTAGCTTGAGCGAGTTTGCCGAGTTGATGAAGCTAGCGCGGAAAGGGCTGGTTCCTGCATTACCGACAAAGACTTATCCACTGGATTCGGCCAATGACATCCTTAATCAGTTAGAGGGTGGAAAAGTAGTTGGTAGGGCAGTGTTAACGCCTTAGTGTGCAAGGTTGGGTTATTAAGGGTTCGGCAGTTCAGAATCGCGTTTAATGGCCTAGTATCATGGACTACCAAAAGTGGTGTGGCTGTAGTGAAAACTGCGCCGCTTTTGGGCTGATTAAATCAATCCTCTCTTTATACGGGATTAGTCTGGCTCCCTGAGGAAGGCGGGTTCTTCATAGAGATGGAAACCATTAAAAGGTTTGCATCGACTATGTTCAGGAACAGTCCAGTTTTCCTTTGCGAGCGGAAGACCTCCATCGACTGCGATTGTATGACCGGTTATGTAAGCTGCTCCATCTGAAAGTAGATAGACGATAGCAGACGATATTTCTGCTTCAGTTGCTTGGCGCTTCATAGGGGTTTGATGCCGACGTTGTTTAAGTTTTTTCTTAAACTCTTCCGGGTAGGTTTCCATTCCACTGGATGCGACCGAGCCGGGGGAAACTGCGTTGATCCGTACACCCGAGTGAACCCATTCAAGTGCAGCGGTCTGGGTTAGATTGATCATGCCTGCCCGCGCAGCACCCGTATGTCCCATGTGCGGCATACCAAAAGAGACAGAGGCGACAATATTAACGATAGAGCCACCATGTTCAGCCATCCATTGGTTATAAACTTCGCGCATCATGCGGAAGCCGCCAGTCAGGTTGTTTCGGATAACCGCTTCCCAACCGTTATCACTAATGTCTTTCAGAGGGCTTGGAAATTGCCCACCTGCATTATTGACCAGTCCATTTATCTGGCCGTGCTTGTTAATAATCGCCGCAATGGTCTCTTCGACTGAATCAAGCTCCCGAATATCCATCTCGTAGTAATCGCATTCAAAGCCTTCCAGGGATAGTTCATGTGAAACTTCCTCTAACTTATGCTTGCGTCGCCCAATAAGAATCACTTTTGCACCCAATGCTGCGAGCTCATGAGCAGTGCAACGGCCGATTCCACTTCCGCCGCCAGTGATGATAATGACCTGATCTTGAAAAAGGTTTTCTTTGAAAATAGATTGGTACATGGGTTGTAAGCCTTTGTTATCGGGTGAAGGACATCATAGTAATGTAGCTTTTGCAGTATATCAAACTAACACTTGTTAGCCCTTGTCTTTGAGGTTTATACTTGGCTAGAAATAATCAATGAGGGAGGGGTGATGTTATTTAGCCAGGAACATAATCTGCTACGTGATTCTGTAGCACGATTTGTTGAACGAGAAATTAATCCTTACGTTGATGAGTGGGAAGAGGCTGGGCTGTTTCCTGCACATGAGTTATATAAAAAGCTGGGTGATGCTGGTTTCCTGGGTATTAATCGTCCGGAAGAGTGGGGCGGACAGGCGCTCGACTACTCTTTTGTTGTCGTATTTGCTGAAGAAATTGGACGTATTAAATGCTCTGGAATATCGACAGCAATCGGTGTGCAGACGGATATGTGTACGCCTGCA
>QNFJ01000034.1 GCA_003646305.1 Gammaproteobacteria bacterium
ACCTAAAAGCTTTGCTGCACCAATATGACATCTCTTTTTGGTTTCATGGGCATACCCACTATGTTCAGGATTATCTTTGCGCAGGGACTCATATTATGTGTAATCCGAGAGGGTATAAGAAGAGAGCACGTCTTACGGAGAAGTTTGACCCTTTGAAATTGCTGGAAATATAGGAGGTTCTGGCGAAAAGTAATCACTTTGATTATTTCTTTGCAGAGAGTGTTATTTTGCCATCTTGATCAAAGTGGATTGTTAAGGTTTTTTCTGTTTGTGCAGTGATTAAATCATCCTGACTAATACTAAAAGCTTTCTGGAGCGCTTTTTGGCTTACAGGAGGTGATGGTTTCCGCCGGTCAACTCCTCTGAATCGAACAAAATTATAAAATGCCCACATTGATAATGTTGTGGCAAGCCCAGCAGTGATTAAAAGGAAAGTAGGTAAAACATCAAGAAAAGCTCTGTAGCCAGCCATCGTTACCATCTGGTGTTGAAAGCTATCTACCTGAAGCCACCAGCCTAGCAAGGTTATAAGAGGTATCCATAAATAAAACCAGAGAACCCAGAAAACCAGTGTCAGAAAAGCTGAGGTGTATTTTAGTTTTAACGACTGTAGCTTGGGGGAGTCGATAATAAGGTTATTGTTCACGAATACCCCTATCAGGGCTAGCCCAGATCGCCTGAGTCCCTTTTTTCTTAAATACAGCGCGTGGAAGGCCGGTTACAACGGCAATTACATTGATGACCCAATAAATAATCGGGAACCAGATCATCCAGAAATAATATTTCCAGATATTTTTTTCGTAGGCTGACTCGATTGAAAGACTGACCGCAAATTGCAGTAAGCAGGTAATTCCCAATAAGACACCGCCCCAGCTTGGGAGCAGTGTTTTTACCTGGAGTTCAGGGGGGATTTGAAAGAACTGCCCTGATATCCATAGAATAAAAGTTGCAAATATACTAAAGGACCAGACGACACTTAAGAGGAATTCAAGGTAGACCATCCACATGCGTCTGGAACGCCACAATCCCATACGACTAAAATAACGAAATAGTACTTCGGCACCACCTTGAGCCCAGCGGACTCGCTGGCGGAGAAGGCCACGATAAGTTTCTGGCATTAAAATCCAGCATAGTGCTTTTGGTTCGAAACGTATGTCCCAGTGATCGAGCTGTAGTTTCCAGCTGATATCAATATCATCGGTCACCATATCAGTAGACCAGTATCCCACACGATGTAATGCACTTTTTCGAAAGCCTGCGACAACTCCGGATACCGTAAAAATACGCCCATAAATACGCTGAGCTCGCTTGATCATGCCAATAATGGCAGAAAATTCACCAACCTGGATTTTTCCAAGCAAAGAAGAACGGGTTCTGATTCTGGGATTGCCTGTGACAGCACCCACTCTTGGTCCGTTGATAAAATGCTGCATAATCCAGCCGACGGCATGCTGGTCCAGAAGAGCATCACCATCAATGCAGATTAGGAAATCATTCGGAGAGGCCATTGCAGCCATATTAAGCGCTGCCGCCTTTCCTCTGTTTTCCTGGAAATGAATCACGCGTAACTTATCGTGTTTAATGGCGAGGTTATCAAGTATGGTGCCTGTGTTATCTGTGCTGGCATCATTTATGGCAATAATTTCAAAGTCTGGGTAATTTTGGCCGAGTAAAAACTCTATTGTTTCCTGTGCGTTATCACCTTCATTGTGGCAAGGAACAAGAATGCTGACTGGTGGAAGGGGATACTTGAAATCAGGGATTGTGCCACGATCATTTTTTTCCCAGTGGACGTAATAAATGAGTGCCCCCGCCATCCATAAATAAGCCATAAATAATGGATAGTAGAGCGCAAAATCGAACAGGGCACTGCTGATAGTTGATAGTTCAATCACGCGGCTATTGTCCGAAAGGGAAAACTCTCAACGAGAGATTGGCTTTAATCATCGTTAAAGAAGGATGGTTGTTTAGGAAGTTATCCGGGTAGTAGCCAATGTGCCGCACACCAGATTGCATGAGCAGCCGGAAATGATCATTTAGCACCTGATTAGGCAATGGCTGGCTGGTTGTCCAGTCCACGGTCTGTAATTCAAATAGCGTTTTTTTGAATTCTGGGTCATAAATAGCAGCCCTTTCTGTGAGTGTTGACAGCCATTGTTCTGGATCACTTGCGTGCTCCATATAAGGCATCGCCATGATTGCTGTGTAATCATAGTGACGGAGCATATTTGAATATCGCTGGCCAAACCACGCTTCACTTTTGGGCTCTAAAAGTACCCTGGCATACATGTTTCGTGCTGTTTTAATCTCTGGCTGATATTGTTTGACTATATTAGCTAGTTGGAGAGTGAACTGAGTTAACTCATGTATTTTTATTTCCTTCCACTTGTTCTTTAGAGGGCCAGTCAAATCATCAATAGTTAAATCGGGTTTATTAAGAATAGCAGCGCTGTAATCGAGTGCCTCTGGACTAAAATCTTCAAAATCACTCAAATAAGCATCATCATGAAAGAGAAGCCCTGCGAATTTGTTATATATTGCCAGATCTTCGTAAATTTCTTCTATAAGGGTACGAGCCTTCTCATTAAACAGGGACAACCTTAAATATTCCGTATTGATGAGCGTGCTTTCTCCATTTTCTAAACGTTGTACACGCATTGATTCTGTGCCGGGGATTACAAAAGAAAGTACCGGCATCCAGGCGTAAACACTCACCTGACTGCGTGTTCTAAGTTGCCAGGCAACGCGGTTAAAAAGGTCTTGTCTGACGGGCATATGCCGGTTTGGGAAATAAAGTGCATCGGCATTACCATCGCCGTCTGGATCAGCAAAGGCCTGGAGAAAAACCGTGTTGATCTCCATAGCTTTGATGCGATCCAGCAACTGACTTAAGTTCTTGTTTACCTGAGTGGGGTCAGGATCATAGACATAATCCAGATCAATATGAGCTGCACGGATTGGCTCTTCTGAAAGAGGGTGGCGCAATGCATAAACAAAATCATTCAATGAAGGGTTGCCCTGGATGAGTATCCGGTTAATGTTATTGTCTTGATTTGCTTTGTTTCTTTTATTCTCAAGAGTCAGTGAAAACCTAAGACCCAGCTGGCTCGCTATATTCTCTGAAAGATTGCTAAATGAGCCATAAGGCCAGACGATTGCCCGTGATTTGGTACCGGTGAGCTTTTGCAGGTATTGGCTGTTTTTCTTCAGATCAGCAAAAATTCTCTTTTTGTATTGCTTAGATGTTTCGTATCTATTTTCTTCCTTAAAATACTGGAATGTGGTTGCAGCGGGTTGTTTATTACCCTGTGGGTTGCCGAGGATACCCCGGTGCAAATCATAGCTGTGTGATGCAAACTCAATAAGACCAGACTTATGGACCTCTTTAATTTCATCCCGATTCATAAAGAAATTACGGGGCTTGGTGTCTTTATCGCTGCCGTATGTGACAGGTTGGCCGTCGGGTGTTTCAAGCCATTTTCCAACCAGCGCAACAACCGCAGGATAATTGAACTGTTTTAGTAGCGGGAAAACATGGGTATAGATGCTTTTATAGCCATCATCGAATGTTAATAAGATCGCATTTTCTGGCAGAGGTTTTTGGCCATTTTTTGCTGCAGTGATGTCATCGAGACTGATGACGTGATAATTGTGCTCCCTCAGCCATGCGAACTGCGCGATTAGATTATCGGTGCTAACTGCCATTTGGTCATCATCAACAACGCCATCAACATCATCTCGAACATCGTGATAGCAGAGCGCGATAAACTCGTTTTCAGCATAGCTATAGCTGCTGAATAACATCAGCACAATAGCCAAAATAAATCGCCTAATGTGCATTAAAATCTCCAGTCGAGAGTGAGGTAGTAATTCCATTCATATTCATAGTCGCCGTCATAAAGATTCTTAGCGTAGCTGGTGCCATAGAGTAATTCGAAGCGGTTTCTGGCTTTCCATCGGTGTTCATATTGCAGAGCCCAGGTTCCACCGCTACTGAAATTCTTCTGGTTATAAAATCCGGTCGAGACAATAAATCGTTGATAAAACGAATTTTCATATTCTCGCCAGGTAAGGAAATCATTTTCGAACGCGATTGAACTAGAGAAATCTCTTTCCGGGTTGAAATAGATTGTGTTCTTTTTTGAGTTTTTAGAACTAAACAGGTCAATTCGTGTTGAGAGTTTGTAATCGTAACGGTTGTACCAACGCTCACTCCAGAATCCACTAAAACTTTCTCGTTTGTTACCATCAGAAAAATCCAGGTAGGCAAGGTTCAAGCCGGCAGATCGTGACTCGTGCCAGCGGTATTGGCCTCCCAGTGAGACAGATTTCGCATAAATCCCCTGGTTGAGTGCGCGTAACGGTGTATCACGACTTAAACTTTCCAGAGACAAAAAGCTGCTGAGATGATCATCAAACTGGTATTGACCCAAAACACTAGCCCCAACCCGATTATTCTCATAGCGATTGTGGTGTAATTCCCCAGTTAAAAGTAGGTCGGGTGCTGAATACTCAAGACCAATCCCTGCATGATTAAGGAGGCCATCGCCTTCTTCGAATTCTGTCTCGTTGAAACGGTGGTGAAGATAGGCTCGATAATTGTAGTCAAGTGGTGCGGAGAATAGGTATGAGTCCATGTTAAAACCTTCGCTACCGAATGTACCCCCAGAACTTCTTGCGAAGCTAACGTCGGTTCTAAACTCGCGCATATTATGGATACCCCAGAGCTTTTTTTGTTTTGCAACACCCTTGTCCTCGGGGTAGCGCGCAAAGAGTTGGTCTATAGATTGTTCAGATTCTCTGTATTCATTCAGTGCTAACTGGTTTCTCGGCAGGCCGAGGCGTAAACCAAGGTTTTTGGACTCCTGATGTAAGCCAATATCATATTCTTCCTGTGCTCTACGCGGCCAGCCCCGCCAATAGTAGATGTTAGCAAGCTCTCTTCGCAGATTCGTATTGTATGAGGCATTGTTATGTAGCCAGTTAAACTGTGAATCAGCAAGATCCAGGTCATCTGCAAAGGCGGCCCTCAACGATTTTACTGTTTCAGTCTGAGTTTTTTTAGGGTTGCCTTTTAATACCCGTTTTTTGCCAGCACCTCTGATTACATTTGGCTGCTCAGAAGCAACCTTTTTAATCCATTGCTGCGCTTCGGAAAATTTTTCATTTTCGAGATATGCGTAAAACAAATCCACTTTGGTATTAACATTTGCGTGACCTGCCAGTATGACTTCGAGGTAACATTTTTCTGCCTCATCAGGCCGCTCAAGGTAGAGGAGTGCATCACAGACGGAATTCTGAGCGTAGGGTGGGATTGTGATTCCATCGGCAGCTAATTGGTTTGATGCGGTAACGACCTCTTCCATTCTGTAACGGTTTCGCAAGGCCACCAATTGATTGAATTTGTTATTTAAAGTGACGGGTGAATTTTCACCAAGATTAATGCGAGCTTCATCAATATTTTCATTAATTTTCTGAATAGCCAGATCAGTCTCTTTGAAGCGATCTTTTTCCTGTAATGGCGGAATCGAACCCCAGCGCGTTCGGTGTGCTGCCATATCGGCACGAATACGAGCCAACTCAACCTTTGAGAAAATTGAGGGGTCTTCTATCAAACTGTAAGCAAGGTGAGAGGCACCAAGCCTGTTCAGAGTGAGTATCCTCTTTTTGTGGCTGATCTGGTCTAAGGGTTTAATCTCGACAATTTTCTCGTACAAGGGCAATGCTAATAGCGGCTTTCTTTCAGTTTCCCGCAGGTATGCCATAGCGTAGAGAAGATCAACATTTTCAGGGTGTCTCTTATACAGAGGCAATAGGACTTCCTCGGCCTGCTCTGTTTTGTTTTGGTCGATTAGGACTAAACTTAATCCTATTTTGGCGTCTATAAATTTGGGAAAGCGCCGAACCATTACCTGATAGGTCTGCTGTGCCTTTCCAAATAGTTTCTGCTGTCGCTGGGCAAAAGCTAGGTTTTTTAAAACATAGCGAGGGGCGATTTTTACCTGGATATCACGCTCATATTGAACGATCGCTTCATAATTTTCAGCCCATCCGAGAACCGAAAGATAATCATAAAAATACCGGTTAGGCTTGGGGTGTTTGTCAGCCAACGGCTGAAGAAGCGTTAATGCTTTGCCGTAGTGGCCCTGCTTGGCGTAGGAAAGCGCCTTATGGTAAGTGGCGTCATCACTTTCACTCGCTGGACAAACACCGATGATCTGGATAGATAAGAAAAGAGTGCAAAGTATCTGTTTGTAAGGAAAGGCCATTCGGTTCAGGTTTGTTTTTTTCGTAAGTATAGTAAAAAAACAGCTGAATGCGGCCTGAACTACATAGATATAAATTCAGGAACTTACGAGGGGCCTGGGTGGGGTCTTTATAAATTGAGTTTGTGGCACATCCGTGTGCCAGGAAGTCGAAGTGGTTAAGCTGGTTTTTGTTGTAACCTGGTTTTTGCGAATGGCTTTCTGAAGAGCAGGCCAAAGAGCATAAGCCATAGTACGGATGGTGTGGGTATTTGACTGATCTGGACAGTATAGGCACTGATGATGTCATTGTTGCTGATGTTGTCATCAAAACCACCATCATTTGTGGCCATAAAGAGGTAAAGAGGCGATGTGAAATCAGGAACGACTATGTCGAGTAGGTCACCAATTAGAAATGCAGGATTTACTCCGCTGATTAAATCTATAGGGCTTATCAATGTCATGCTGCTACTCCATACGCCGATCAGTGAATAAACAGGTAGTGCCCTGAAGTTACCTCCCAGGTAATCGGGGCCCGTGCAGCTACTCCCATCATCAATAGTGCAGCCCCATGCTGAAATCCGGAGGCGATCGCCGGAAGAAAAGCTGTAAGGGGTTGAATCCACTTCAAATGCCTTGGCAGGGTTGCCACGTCCTATTGCATTATATTCATTACCGTTGCCAGTGTTATAAGCGTGTCCCCAATCTGTGGTGTATAGGCTATTAACACCATCAACCGTATCGATGCCAATCAATTTTGCACTGGCAGAGTGAACAAAGAGTGATGTAATAATAGCTAACAGGTACAGGTATTTTTTCATTGTCTTTCCTTATTCCAGGATTTTTATTAGTTGCTAATGTAAGTTGAGTTAATTAACAAAGCAGCTACTATGCCATTTATAGAATTATTATAAATTTCATATGGTTATAAATTAAAGCTATAGCCTGGGTTGTCAAGACTGACACGCTGGACAGGTGTAGGCTGACAAAGTTGTCAGTTGGTCCGTTTGAATCAAGAGAGAAGTTTATGGCGCGTTCAAACTATGTTTTATAGTCAACAGAAACCACTTCAAAATTGGTGCTACCACCTGGGGTTTTAACAGAAAGCTCATCGCCCAAAAAACGTTTCAGCAATGCTTTGGCCATAGGTGAATCAAGACTGATATAGTTTTGGTGCTGATCAAATTCATCGGGGCCGACGATCCGATAACGAACTAGCGTACTTTCTTCATCCTCCAGCTCAACCCACGCGCCAAAAAAAATCTGATTCTGGTTATCTGGAACGGTGCTAACAACGGTTAAGTCTGGAAGTCTTTTTTGAAGATAGCGAATCCGGTAGTCAATTTCTCTAAGCTCTTTTTTCCGATAAATGTATTCAGCGTTCTCTGAACGGTCACCTTCGGCAGCCGCCGCGGATAGTGCGCTGACTACATCACGTCGTCTAAGCCATAAAGCGGCAAGCTCGTTATCGAGTCTTTTGTATCCTTCAGCGGTAATGTAGGGGGATTTTTTTGGTTGTGGGGGGCGGTAGCGGCTCATAATTGGCAAAGTGAGTGAGAATATTTGTAATTCTATCTTGCTTACAAACTGTTTCATAACGCGTTATTCTCACCTATGATCTTCACATGGCTCAGCAACTGGAACTCTGAATGAAACTAAACAAGTTTTCGGTATTAAACGGGCTTTTCATCTCTACATCGTTGTTGATAATTTCGCCCAGTATTCTCGCCTATCATGGTGTCGCCTCAATAGACCTAAAAGGATTACTGGATGCTGCCTGGATGCAAAGTGGAGCAGCATCAGTTTTTGAGCAGAGGAAACAGGCGCTTGTAGACAAATCTGAAATTTCCCGGCAATTTTTTCCCTCCTCGGCGGAAGTGGGTGCTTCTTTCGATTCAGATGAACTGTTTAAAGATGAAGGAAAGCGTGAATATGCACTGCAAATTGAAACGCCTATCTGGCTGCCTGGCCAGCAGAAAGCATTGAGTTCTGAAGTTGGAGCGGAAATGAGCCTTTTAGTTGCGGAAGAGGTTGCTCAGCGCTGGCAACTTGCTGGTTTGGTTCGGGAGGACTATTGGGCGGTGATGATCGCTAGAAATGATGTGAAACTAGCGGCGCGAAAATTAGAAATCAGTGAGAAATTGGTAGCGAACGTTAACAAAAGGGTTCAAGCGGGTGAGCTTGCTGAAATTGATTTGTTGCTGTCAAAACAGAAAAAACTTGCGACAGAAAGTGAATTGCTCTCTGCGAACCAGCTTCTTGCAAAGGCCCAATTGGTTTTTAATGGTTTGGCAGGAAGAGATGCCCCGGAAGATTGGCTCAGTGAAACAGAGCAGTCAATTCCATTGGAAGATCATCCAATGCTTGTTTTCATCTCCAAGCAACTCACTCTAAACCAGGCAGGTATAGAGAAAATCAGGAGCAAGAAAAGAGAAGCGCCCCGTTTGGGTCTGGGTCTCAAACGGGAAAGAGACTACCGTGAGGAGGACTACCAGAATTCGGTTGGTATTGAATTTATTCTGCCTCTTGAAAACAATGTCATTAATAAAAGTGATTTTGCGCACAGTCAGGCAGAGAAAGCCGCTATCGAGGCGCGCTATTTTCGGGAAAAATATAAACTCGAAAAATCTATTGAACTCGCTAAGCTGGCGGTTATACACGCAGAAAAATCTTACGAAATTGCTGAACGTTTAAAGGTGCTTGCAGTCAAACATTTCAGGTTAATGCAAAATGCATTTAATATCGGTGAGGTAGGGCTGAGGGAGCTGTTGCTGGTGCAGAATGATAGTGATCGAGCAGTTGAAAGTAGCGCCCAACAGAAGGTAGAGGTTGCCAGTGCTATCTCTCGGTTTAATCAGGAGCAGGGAGCTTTGCTTTAAATTATTATGAGGTAATAAACTGGAATTACAATGAGTTATATAGCAAACTTATTGAGGATTATCGCCATTTTTGTTGGTATTTTTTGCTTTATTTTTACACCGATGACCATTGCGCAGGAGACTCAGGGTGCTAACTCTTCTTTGGTTATGTCTCCGCAATCAACCCCTAAAATTATTACCCAGAATGCAAATGTCGAAATTGTCGGTTTAGTAGAGGAGGGGCATCTCTGGTTTTATCTTGATGATTACGCAACCAACCAGCCACTTAAAGGCTCCGATCTTGAAGTCCGTGTTGAAGCGTTTGGTAAAACCTACCCAACAAAGCAGATAGGGATAGGCGTTTATATGGTTCAGGAGGCGACGTTCGCTGTCCCCCATCAGTACAAACTCTTTTTTATCATTAAATCCCATCATCTAGACGAGCGCATTCAGGGCCTTTTAAACGTTCGAAAAGTCCAGGAGGCCCAAAAAGATGCACTGATTCCTGAGCAACCTTGGGGGAACACGGCAGTTTACCTGCTTATTTTTAGTGTAATCGTGCTACTTTTACTAACACAATTTACCAAGCCTGGAAAAATAGCTCGGAAGTTGAGAAAACCTTCTGCTGGGCCGTTAAGTATTGCCTTTTTGGCACTGATGCTTTCAGTGGGTCATGTTGTTGCGCACTCCGAGCACGAAGAGGGAGGGGATGTTGAATCATTTTCTGGTGCGATAGCGGATAAACCGAAAGCATTTCCAGATGGTTCGGTCTACCTGCCAAAATCCTCTCAGCATCTTATCGGGATACAGACTCGAATTGTTAAGCCCGGGATTGTAAAAATTGGTGTAAAACTCTCTGGCCATGTGCAGGCCAATCCAAATTATGCGGGTCGGGTTCAGGCTGCGCAGGCAGGCAGAGTTGATGTTGTTGGTAAAACACTTCCCCATGTCGGCGAGTGGGTAGAGCAAAACCAGCTGCTTATCCGGATTTCATCAATAGCGGCTCGTTTTGAACAGGGTAACCAGCAGGCTCAGCTTGCAACTTTGGAAAATGCACTGCAACTTTCCCGGGCTAGGTTAGCTCGGTTAAAAAAACTTTCTGGTGCAGTCCCAAAAAAAACTATCGATGAGGCTGCGTCAGAAGTTAAAAGTCTTAAAGGTCGATACGATGCCGTTTCACAAAGTCTTGTTCTCCGAGAGTCGCTCTATGCGCCAATTAGTGGTTTTATCACTAAAGCCACAGTTCTGCCGGGCCAGATTGTTGAGGCACGGGAAATTCTTTTTGAGATTATGAACCCTGAAAGACTGCAGGTTGAAGCGCTTGCGTACGAGGGCTTTCAGTCGTTGCAAATTGAGCAGGCAGAGGTTGTGGTTGATGAAAACAAC
The DNA here is from genome assembly GCA_003646305.1 of Gammaproteobacteria bacterium. Taxonomy (GTDB): domain Bacteria; phylum Pseudomonadota; class Gammaproteobacteria; order Methylococcales; family UBA2780; genus UBA2780. Next base: position 10,490 of record QNFJ01000034.1, read on the forward strand.
TCAATCCCTCTAATTTCATTAGGTAAAGGGACTGTTTTACGTGGACATGCATTGCCGCTTTTATTCGACGTTGATATGAAGAAACCCCCACTATCTGTTGGACAGGTTGTGAACGTTGTTATCACAACATCGAAGAAGGTTAGAGGCTTGCAGATTCCGAGCGATAGCCTTGTTAAGAACAGGCTTGGAAAAGATATTATTTGGCTCCATACCGGAGCTGAGCTCTTTGAGCCGATTGAGGTCAAATGGCAAACGATAGATGATGAGTCAATCGTGATTACTTCGGCGGTACCAGAGAAGTCGCGTATTGTTACGAAGCATGCTTCTAGATTGTTGCAGGTACGCTAACGGATGTTTAACCGTATTATTACCGGCAGCCTTCAACATCGCCATTTGGTTTTAGCTGCGGCAGTGTTGTTACTTTTCTTTGGGCTAAATTCTATTCAGAAGCTGCCGGTTGATGTGCTACCAGATCTGAATAAGCCTTCGGTCACACTATTAACTGAAGCGCCAGGCATGGCGCCAGAAGATGTTGAACAACAGCTTACATTTCCTATAGAAACCGCGATGAATGGTCTTCCCGGTATTTCACGGATTAGATCGGTGTCAGGAATTGGTTTGTCGATTGTTTATGTAGAATTTGGCTGGGATGCTGATCTCTATTTCAATCGGCAACTGGTCTCAGAGAGGCTGCAGCTGGTCAAAGAACAATTGCCTGATGGAATAAATCCACAAATGGGGCCCGTCAGCTCGATTATGGGCGAAATTATGCTGATTGCATTGACCGGTAATGACCAGGTTAATGCGATGCAATTACGCGAAACAGCGGATTATTTAGTTAGGCCAAGGCTATTATCTATTCCCGGTGTTGCTCAGGTGATCCCAATTGGTGGCGGGATAAAGCAGTATCGAATTACCCCGGATTTTGTCATGCTTAACGACCTCGGTCTTCGGGTTAAAGAACTGCATGAACGTTTGGCGGGCTTTGCAGAGAATGCCAGTGGTGGTTTTCTTGAAGACCAGTCAAAAGAATATTTGATCAGAACCATCGGTCGGACAACTTCAATTAAAGATCTTAAGAACCTGGTTGTTGGCTTCACAGAGAAGCATTCACCGAATGGACAGGCTCAGCCTGTGATTCTTTCTCAAGTGGCTGATGTCACGATTACCCCGGCGGTCAAAAGAGGTGATGGAAGTTTCAATGCAGCACCTGCGGTTATTTTATCGGTGCAAAAGCAGCCTGGTATAGACACCATTGAACTGACAAAGCAGCTTCGAACCGCTTTAGTCAGGCTGGATCGCAGTCTTCCAACAGGAATGAAAGTGAATAATATCATTTTCAAACAGGCTGATTTTATTCAGCGAGCGATCAGTAATGTCGCTGATGCACTGAGAGATGGCGCGCTGTTGGTGGTTATTGTGCTTTTCCTCTTTATGCTTGATGTAAGAGTTGCGTTTGTCACGTTAACCGCTATCCCTGCTTCCATTTTAATAACGGCTCTGGTTTTTTCCTGGTTTGATCTTTCTATCAATACAATGACGTTAGGAGGGCTTGCCATTGCCATAGGTGAGTTGGTTGATGATGCCATTGTCGGTGTTGAAAATGTTCGCCGACGATTACGGCAAGCACCCCCGCATTTTCATAATATAAACAAACTAATAAAACTGGTTGCGGATGCCACCATCGAGGTGAGATCGGCCATTTTGTATGCCACATTAATAATCGCACTTGTTTTTGTTCCACTTTTCGCGCTCGGTAATATAGAGGGGCGAATGTTTATTCCCCTGGGGATTGCCTATATCGTCTCAATTTTGGCGAGTATGTTTGTCTCAATGACCCTGACACCCGTTCTAAGTTTGTACCTTCTACCTAAAATAGCCCAGGCAAAAAAGGAAGAGGGGGCGCTTGTTAAAACACTTAAAAAGGCAGATGAAAAACTGCTGAATTGGGCCTTTCAGCATTATAAATTTATCCTTTCGGTAACATTGCTCATTGTGCTTGCTGGCGCGGCAACGGTTCCTTTTTTCGCCAGAGCTTTCCTGCCGGTATTTAATGAAGGAACCCTGACGATTAATGTTGTGATGAAGCCGGGTACCTCGCTAACAGAGTCGAACAAAATTGGCCAGATGGCAGAGAATCTGCTGTTATCAATTCCTGAAGTTTCACAAGTGGGCCGAAGGACTGGGCGAGCAGAGCTTGATGAGCATGCTGAGGGGGTTCATTACAGTGAAATTGACGCTGCATTGATCAGCAGCTCACGGACGCGACAAGAGGTGCGGCAGGAGGTTCGCCATACGCTATCAAAGTTACCCGCTTTGGTTTCTATAGGCCAGCCGATTTCTCATCGTCTTGATCACCTTTTATCGGGGGTTAGAGCTGAACTCGTATTAAAAATATTTGGGCCTGATTTAGATCGGTTGCGAGCGCTTGCCGAGCTCTGGCATGGAAAGTTATCGACGATAGATGGGCTTGTTGATTTGCAAGTTGAAAAACAGGTATTGATCCCGCAAATTCAGATTCAAGTTGATTACGACAAAGCGCGCCTGTATGACGTGACGCCGATAGCCATCAATCGGGCGATTGCCACACTATCTAATGGTGAAAAAATTGCTGAGATAATCGATGAAAACCGTTTCTATGATGTTGTCCTTAGGCTCTCTGAAAAAGATCGTAACGCAAAAGGGCTTGCCAGTCTGCTTGTGGATACACCGCATGGTCCAGTCCCCCTGAGTCTCATTGCAGAAGTACGGAAGGCACTGGGACCCAATCAGATCAGTAGAGAAAATGGCCAGCGCAGAATTGTGGTCTACGCAAACAGAGAAAGCAGTGCAGATATGGCTGAGATTGTAGAGGAAATCAGAATGATGATTGCTGCAACAGCTCTTCCAAAAGGCTACCACACAGCGCTTGAGGGGCAATTTCTAGCGCAAGAAGAGGCGTCAAAGCAGATTGCTTTATTAGCATTCTTTGCGCTAGTTATGATTTTCCTTCTTTTAAACAATCGCTATAAATCACCTCTGCTCAGCCTGATTATTATGGCTAATATTCCTATGGCACTTGTCGGTAGCGTTGTCGCGCTCTATCTCAGTGGCGGGGTTTTATCGATCGCAAGTCTGATCGGTTTTATTACGTTAGCAGGCATTAGTGCGCGGAATGGGATTCTGAAAATCAGCCACTATATCCACCT
>QNFJ01000035.1 GCA_003646305.1 Gammaproteobacteria bacterium
AACATCCACAAATTGGTGGAAATACCTAGCAAACTCCAAAATAAAACAGCAAAAACACCACCAAGAAAGGTCGAACCTAATAGTTCCCTTCCGGCACTTTTTGCATCGACAGTTGAAGTCTGTTGCCCTAGTAAAACGGCTTTCATAATAATAGCCATGTACGCGGCCGGGCTGGTCAATACTAGCCAATATACCGGCAATACGATTGCAGTACTGCGCAGGGCAATCCAGTTTGAGCGGTTTACCGAAGGGGGAGGAACCGGCTTTTTCCCAACAGCTGCCGGCTCTTCAGGAAACCATGGGTAAACTATCCACTGGCACAAAACAGCAACCGCTATCCCAACGGCCAGGCCATGGATAACCATAACTGCGAGATCGAAACTAATGGTGCCAGCCGCAGAAATTAAGGTGAATCCGATGGTAAGAAATGTGCCAAACAGTGCTCTACCCAGATAGACAGTCAGATAGGTACTAAAGTATAGACCCACTGCAACCAGTAATAGTGTAGTGAACTGATAATGCAGAAGGGCTGGAATTAGCACTAATCCCACAGCGCAAGTTATACACACCACTAGCAACAATCCCAATAGGTTCTTTAATCCCATGGGAGGCCCAGGAAGTGCAGCAAACATGAATGCAAATAGTGGTGCAATAAAAGGCATTGGCAGCTTTAAACCATAAGCGACAGCAAGGGTCAGTGCTGGAATAGCACTTAAACGAAATATGCGTCTCGCCTGGATATGCACTTTTAACTTGCCTTCTGGAAATCTGACATATCAATGGCGTCTGGAATTTTGTCGATCATTTCAATAGGCATAGGAGAATAAACTCATCACATGAATATAAGCTTTTCCTATCAGCTTCAGCAGCCATGCTTCATCGCTATAGGCCATGACTTCCACCTGACCTCCAATGCGCACGTGGCTTTTGATTTGCTCGCGATGGGCGACATCAATTTCAATTATTACGGGGTAACGCTGCGACTGACGCAACCAATCTCGGTTATTGTCGATCGTTGGCAGGTTTCCCGCAGCTGGAGGTTGCCCGACAGAGACCCCTAAGCCGATACTGCGAACTTTGCCGCTAAAAACCCTACCTGGAATTGCATCAATTACGAGATCCACTGGTGTTCCAACACGCATATGCCCCAGGTTGTTTTCAGTAAAATCTGCATTGATCCAGATATCCTGGGTGGCTACCAATGTCATGACTGGACTACCGGTACCCGCATACTGCCCTACGTCTGCACGCAGATCGGTAATGATACCGCGAGAGGATGCTTTAACTAGCGTGTTTTCAAGATCAAGTGCAGCTTTCGCCACAGCACCAAGAGCGGATTTTAGCTGGGCATTGTCCTCACCCTCGCCCCCTTTTAGCTCAATGGCGCGCTGGATTTCTGCTTTGGCTACTGAGACTTTTGCCTTCGCCTGCTCCATCGATGCTCGCGTCATTTCCAGACGGCGTACTGAAATAGTCCCTTTATCCTCCTTATACAATCGTTCCTGACGTGTAGCATCCTGTTCAGCTTTAGTTGCATTTGCTTCTGCAGCAAGCAAGTTTGCTTCTGCAGACTCTACTCCAGCTGTGCTTGCAGCAATCTGCTTTTTAGTGTTTTCCAGATCAGACTGACCTCGTTTCAGGGCAATTTCATACTGAGCGCGATCAATCTCAAATAAAGTTTGTCCCTTTACGACTATTTCATTGTTTTTGACCAAAACTCTGGTGACTATCCCAGCGACCTTAGGGGCTACACCAATCACAAAACCTTGCACTCGCGCCTGTTGCGTGTACGGAGTATATCTATCTGATGCTAGGTACCAGACCAGGCTAATGAAAATTACCAGCAGAATACCAGCAGACCCTTTCTTGACGGAATTAGCTGCCCCATTCTCTTCTGGATTGTCTCCGTCATTCAGCTTCTTGTTACCATTTTGTTTTAGTTCTTCTTCACTCATGTTGCGAACTCTCTTGAGTTGATTCTGGATTAACCTGAGGATCAGGTTTAGGCGTGTTCAGTAAATCACCCCAGTCAGTACGATCTTGCATGGTTTTTCTCACCTCGTCAGGAATGAGTTGATCAGCAGCTGTTTCTACCCACCCCCCTCCCAGCCCCTTGTACAGGGTGATAATCGAGGCAAGATAAACGCCACGAGTCAGCAGCTGACGCTCAGCCTGTATGAACATTGCTTGCTGTGCATCGAGTACCCGCTGAAAGTCGGCATAACCTTCCCGGTATCTGGTGTTAGCAATTTCCAGCGCACGTTCCGATGCCTCAACAGCCCTACCAATTAACACTTCTTGTTCCGCCGTTTTATGTATTCCATACGCTGCATCGTCAACTTCCTTCGCCGCCAGCAGCACTGAATTTTGGTATGATTCAATTAACTGTTGAAGTCTGGTGTCCTGCACACGTACATTATTTTCAATACGACCATAATCAAAGATATTCCATCTCAAACCAGGGCCGACCAGCAAACTACCTGTATCTGAAGTTCCACTTAAGTTACTGGCAGACCAACCTATGCTTCCTAGCAAGGCAATTGCGGGATAGTAATCCGCCTCAGAAATACCAATTTGTGCCGATTGAGCGGCAATTTTCCACGCAGCGGCACGTATATCGGGGCGTCGATTCAGTAAGTTTGTGGGAATATTGTGGACGCTGCTCGGTGAGATAACAGGCAGTTTGTAATCGGGCGTATCAAATTCGGCTAAATCTCCAGGAGCACGACCTAGTAGCACAGCCAGTGAATTACGAATTCTAATCAAGGAAATCTCAAGCTCTGGAATGCCTGACAATGTTGACAGGTATTGTGTTTTTGCCTGTTGCAGATCTAGCTCTGATTCTTGACCATTCCTATACAAAGAGCTGGTAATTTCGTAACTTCGTTTTTGAATTTCAGCATTTTTGTGCGCAATCGCAATTCGTGCCTCAGTGGTACGATAGCCAAAATACAGGTTAGCTACCTGCGCGCTAATTAGTACCTGCATATCCCGCTGATTGGCAATAGAGGTAAAAAAAGTGGCGTCTGCAGACTCGATTCCTCGTTGGAATCGTCCCCAGAAATCCAGCTCCCAGCCCACATTGAAAGCGACGTTATAACTACCGAAACTCTGCCTGCTTCCCGATGCTCCTCCACCATGAAACCCGTTATTCACATAGCTAACAGCACCACCGACTTGTTGCACTTGTGGATATAGGTTACTGCCGGCGATTCCCACCAAAGCCATACTTTCAAAAACCCGTAACCCGGCAATACGCAATTGCAGATTCTCCTGTCTGGCGACAGCAATGAGTTGATTCAGGGCCGGATCATTGAAAATTTCCCACCAGAAGCGTAAATCAGCCTGTTTTTGTGCAGGCTGATCAGATGTAATCTCGTCTGCTGATGAGGTCTCCCAGCCCTCTAGCCAGTCTACCTTTGGTTCCTGATAATCAGGCCCCAAGGTGGTACAGGCAACCAACGTTAGAATCCCAATAGCGATTGCGAAGCGTAACATTAGTTGCCTGAAAAGGCATTTTAGCACTTTATTTATTTGTCTATCTGAACAGCCTCTGTGACATTATCGGGAAGCGGGTCATGGCTGTTTTTTCCCTCGTTAATAGCCCAGTCCATAAAGATCACATAACCCAGAGCCAATAGAACTGCACCAGTGAACAGGCCAATCATTCCACCTGTGACCATGCCCCCTAACGCGCCCAGCAGAATAATTGGCATGGGTGCATCCACTCCTCGTCCGAGGAAAATTGGCTTGAGTACATTATCTGCCAACCCTGCAACTACGAAATAAACTGTAAAAAATACGTTACTTATCATAGAGTCACCGCTCCACCACACATAAGCAATCACAGGAATTGTAAGGATCGTCGCAGGTAACTGGGCAATACCTAATACCAGGACAACAATTGCCAGCAGCCCCGCTGCCGGAATATCGGCAAAAACAAAACCAACACCGAGTAACAGAGCTTGAATAAATGCTACACCAATAACCCCCATCGACACTGAGCGAATAGTGGCTGTAGATAGCTTATGTAGCTGCTCTCCTTTTTCTGGCCCTGATAGACGACGAATAATTTTTTTCATGGCATCACTTCCTGGCTGCCCGTAAGCCATCATGATCCCGGAAATGATCAGTGAAAACAGAAGCTGAAAAATGCCACCGACCGTACCGGCAGCAACACCTAAAAGAGTTTTGGATATTTCTGCCAGTTGTGGCTTTATCTTCTCAATAAAGCCAGGTAAATCAGTGGCTGCCATGCTCCAAGCATCATGGATTTTGCCACCGACAAGCGGCCATTCGGCAACAGAGGGGGATGGTTGTGCAATTATCCGCGCATCATTTTGAAAAGCATCATGTGCTCTGGTGATGAAATCTGCTGTAGAACCGCCCAGGATCATAGTGGGAATACCTATCACTAGTATCCCTGAAATCACCAGAATAGTTGCTGCTCGGCCTTGATTGCCAGCGACTCTTTTAGAGATCTTCTGGTGCAGAGGATACAGCGTAACCGCCAAAATGAGTGCCCATAGCAGCATGCCCATAAATGGGTTAAGAATTTTCACACTCGTGACGACGAGAAAAGCGACAAGACCAAGACGTATCAATAAATCTGATAGCTCCTGGGACAGGTTGTTACTAATGGGTATTTTATTCGATGACATTAAAGATCCCTATGGTGATCGTCTTCTATAAGAAAAGCTGGCTATTGTACATGACACGCTCACCCATGGCGGCGAGGGGCATAAATTAGTGCCTTGTTCTATCTTTAGCGGGGAAAAGTACCAAACTCAAAGTTTGTTACTACGAACTCACTGAGAAATAAAAAGCTTCCCTATTACCTACCAGTAGCTCGTGGAGATGGTCGATTGACTGGTGGGCGACCAACAGGACGATCGGGCCTGTCACCTGGTGGTTTTACTATAGGGCGGACAAAACGGTTATTGTCATAATATGACTGCCCTCCAGCTTCGACTTTTTCCACGGTAACCCTGCTGGATTTTTCTGCTTTGCGCTCAGCCTCTTGTGCTTTAGTTAATGCATCACGTTTGACCTGGGCTTGATCTGCCCGTTTTATCTTTTCCCCTGCCCGCTGTTTTGCAGCATCAATTTCAACGCCCGAAGGTCCGGGTTCAATCGGGACTTTGCTAACCGATGCGGCACCAACCACCGGTTTGTCTGAATAGGTGACATTGCCCGCCTGATCTACTGATTTAACCGGGGTCTCGGCTTGTAAGCAGTATGGGATACTAGCCAGAGTAAGCCCGCATATTAGAAGAGATATTTTGGAGTTCATATTTCACCTGGGTAGCTAAGTTGATATTTATGTGATCGCCGTTACCGAATATATTACATTCTGTCGAGAACAACCACACTATAGCGTTTTAGAGATGCCCTTTAAGGTTTACGCAATAATTCACTCAATTGATTTTCATCGAGAATGGTGATGTCGAGTTTGAGTGCTTTCTCTAATTTAGAACCTGCATTTTCACCCGCAACCAGATAATCTGTTTTTCTGGAGATACTATTAGTGACTTTAGCTCCAAGCAGCTGAAGTAATTTTTTTGCCTGATCGCGACTGAATTTCTCAAGTGTTCCTGTTAGAACAAAGATCTTATCTTGCAGTGGTTGTGATGAATTTTCACCCAGGGTCACATCATCCCATCGAATACCAGCCTCCTGTCGCAGCCGCTCAATAATTTCGAGGTTATGAGGTTGCTGAAAAAAGGTCATTAAATGTTTCGCAACGACAGGGCCAACATCTGCTGTCTCAAGCAGTGCCGCTTCATCTGCTGTTTTAATAGCCTCTAAAGAGCCAAAATGATTGGCCAGGGTTTGTGCTGTCACCTCACCAACATCTCGTATACCTAATGCAAAAAGAAAAGTAGCCAGCGTCGTCTGTTTGCTTTTTTCCAGTCCCGCAATCAGGTTTTCCGCCGACTTCTTCCCCATCCTTTCCAGTGATGAGAGCTGTTCGAGCTGCAGGATATAAAGATCGGCCACATTCTGGATAAGATTCTGATCGACAAGCTGCTCGACCAATTTACTTCCGAGGCCATCTACATCCATTGCCTTTCTGGATGCAAAATGCTTAATGGCTTCTTTTTGTTGCGCAGGGCAAAAAAGCCCCCCGCTACAGCGTGCAACCGACTCACCAGCCATTTTTTCGACCGTTGAATTACAAATAGGACACTGTTCAGGGAAGTGAAAAGGTGTGGATGAAGGGTTTCTTTTATCAAGCACGACACGAGCGACTTCGGGGATAACATCCCCTGCTCTACGAACAATGACTTGATCGCCAATACGAACATCTTTTCGCCTGATTTCATCGAGGTTATGCAACGTAGCATTGGTGACGGTAACGCCTCCAACAAAAACAGGCGCGAGCCGAGCAACAGGCGTTAACGCGCCGGTTCGACCAACTTGAATATCAATATCGAGCAGTTTCGTCACAGCCTCTTCGGCTGGAAATTTACGTGCAATTGCCCAACGTGGTGCTCGAGCAACGAACCCCATTATATTTTGTAATGAAAAGTCATTGAGTTTGAATACGACACCATCTATCTCGTAATCGAGTGTCGGCCGCCTGCTTTCAAGATTTTTGTAGTAAGCAATACAACCCTCGATGCTGGAAATTGTTTCTATTTCCGAGCTAACGGGTAGACCCCATTTTTTGAATATTTTCAGGAGTGCTGCCTGGTTTGTTGGCAGGTTTCCCGCTGGAAACTCACCATGTCCGTAACAATAAAATGATAAGGCACGGCTTGCGGTAATTTTTGAATCCAGCTGCCTCAAGCTCCCTGCGGCGGCATTTCGGGGGTTCGCAAAGAGTTTTTCACCCTTTTCTTCCGCACGCTTATTTAATTTTTCAAAGCTATTTTTGGCCATAAAAACTTCACCGCGCACCTCAAAAAGTGGCGGGAAGTCACCGGTTAGACGCAATGGAATATCACGTACAGTGCGGATATTTTCCGTCACATTTTCACCACTTTTTCCATCACCTCGTGTTGCCGCCTGAACCAGCACACCATCCTGATATAACAAGCTAATGGCCAACCCATCAAGTTTCGGTTCTGCAATATAATCGATGCTGTCCTGGTCAAGCTTTTCCTGGATTTTACGGTCAAACTCTATAACCTCTTCGTCATTAAAGGCATTGTTGAGTGATAGCATGGGGACAACATGGCTCACCTCTTCAAAAATCTTTAATGGCGGGGCACCCACACGGTGAGTGGGTGAATCGAGTGTAATCAGTTCTGGATGAGTGGCTTCCAGAATCTGCAATTCTCGCAGCAGTAGATCGTACTCCGCATCAGAAATTTGCGGGTCATCTAATTGGTGGTAACTTCGGTTATGCCTGTTTATTTGCTCGCGCAGTTTTTCTGCAGCCTCATGAGGATCAATGGTTCTGTTCATTGTGCCGCAAGTAATTTGCGAGTTTCAGAAAGTGACTCTTCGGCTAGTGGCTGATGCTTTTCATTAAGCAAAATCCCATCTAGCTTTTTTGTCAGGCTGCTAGCGGTTTGTACCAATTCATCAAAAACGACCAGGGGATCACTTTGCTCGTTCACTTCAAGAAAGAGAACGATACCCGGTGTTTCGAAGGACTGTTTTCTATCCTCAGGAAATGTGCCCGGCTCAATAAGACTGGCAACGCTGAAGCGATCACTATTTTGCGGGTCAAAATGCCGGTGATAAATGCCCATCTCTCCCCGTGCGAGCCCCAACGATTCAAGAGCGAGGCGCAATTCGTTTCCGTCAAACTGCCCATTATTCGCTGCAATCACTGAAATCTGAATAACACTGGGAGCTGATTTGGTTACCGGCTGAGTTGTTAACGGAACCTTTTCAGGGATTTCTGCTGTTGACCGGCTGGCCGTCATTGACGGGAGTTCCAGCATTTCAGCCTTTTCGCCGCTGCTCTCCATCTTCATCTGCTCTAATTCAATCGGCTCTTCTGCAAATTCCTGCTGTCGTTGTTGGCGAAGAAGCGCCTCGGTCTTTTTAAGCGTCCGTTTATGAAGCCAGTCCCATAACAGCAGCCCGGCAATTAAGAACAGTCCTGAAATAGCGACAACGATTCGAAAAAAATTACTATCCATCTATTTTATAACTCGGCAAGTTTAACGGCTTCATCAATATCAACCGAGACCATCCTGGAAATGCCCGGTTCACTCATTGTAACGCCTGCGAGGTGTTGTGCGATTTCCATAGTGGCTTTATTGTGAGAAATAAATAGAAACTGGACACTACTGGACATCTCTTTCACAAGTTCACTAAAGCGGGTTACATTAGCATCATCAAGCGGCGCATCAACCTCATCAAGCAGGCAAAATGGTGCAGGATTTAGGTCGAAAATGGAAAAAACCAGCGCGACAGCCGTCAACGCTTTTTCACCCCCTGAAAGGAGCTGAATGGAGCTATTTCGTTTTCCTGGTGGAGAGGCCATCACTGAGACACCGGTAGAAAGCAGATCCCTGTCATCAAGCGATAAATAGGCACGGCCTCCTCCAAATAATTTTGGAAAGCGTTGCTGAAAGCCGGCATTAACTTTCTCAAATGTCTCTTTAAAGAGTGCTTTTGTTTCCTGATCTATTTTGCTAATAGCCTGCTCAAGCATGGTAAGTGATTGCGCCAGGTCATCATGCTGTTCGCCCAGGTAAGTCATGCGCTCAGAGAGCGCTTCATGCTCTTCTATGGCGACTAAATTAATGGTTCCAAGCCGCCCAATTTTTCCCGATAGTCGCTCAATCTGTTCCTGCCATTCTAAGGTGTTAGCACTCTCCACCATTGTTCCAATAACAACCTGTGGCGTCGTCCCTTGCTCTTTAAGCTGCTGAACCACAGTCTCTCGATGAACAATCCTACCTTCCTGTGAAATTCGTGCTTTCTCCAGGGCTTCTCTTTTCCGATTAATGGCTAACTCTAAGTGAGCCCGTTTTTCACTATTTTCCCGGATACTGTTCTCAATGATAGATAGCTCTCGGCGAGCCTGCTGGAGCGCCTCTTCAACGCTCATTTTTTTCTGCATCATTGACCGATGTTCTGTCTCCTGGTTCGCAATTATTATCTCAGACTCGTCGCCAGGTGGTTTTATCTCTGCTATTCGTTGTTCGACCTGTTTAAGCTGTGCCTCTGCCCGCTCAATATTTTTAATAGTGAAGTTTTCAGCTGCTTTGAGCGAATCAAAGCGCGAAGTAAGGCTATGTATAGCGTCCCTTAATTCTCTAACATGTTGATTGGCCGACTCTTGCTCCGATTTCAGCTCATCTCTTTGAGTAATCAAACACACCCTGTCGTCGTCAAAACCGGCCGTTTTGAGCTCTGTCTCTTCTATTTGTGCTAACGATATTTTCTGCTTTTGGGTGGTATCGGCCTCTTCAAGGTTGATCTCCTCAAGTTCCTGCTGAATTTTCTCCCGCCGCCCTCTGTTTTGTTCAAAATGAGCCACCAGACCTGCCTGCTTTGATTTTTTGGAGGTTAATAAATTGAGGTTCTGGTTTTGTTTCGAACGAAGGGAAACACGATCATTTTCGAGCGCTTGCAGTTGTGATAAAGAAATTTGTAAGGCCTGATTTCCCTCATCGGTCACTTTGACCAGTTGGACCTCTTTTTTACGTAGCTGTTTGAGCTCTTTTTCTTTTTGTAGCAGCCCGGATTTCGCACTCCTTTGACCGCCTTTAATTAGCCAGCCACGCCCCATCCAGATACCATCAACTGTAATAATTGATTCACCATCTTTTAGCTGACTCACTCGCAAATAGGCGTCATCAAGGCTTTCTGCACAGAGGATTGTTCCCAAAAGCCCACCAAGAGGCCAGGGTGATTTTACCTTGCATAACAATCGCTGATGATTAGAGGGGGCAATAGTTACCGGCACTGCTTTATCAATGATGGCAACCCCCTCATTTAGCAAGCCATTAAGTTGGCCAAGAAATGGCTTGGGCGTCTTTACACAAATCGCTTCAAGAAATTCAGAAAGCACCATTTCCACGGCGTTTTCCCAACCATTTTCCACCTCTATTAGCTCAATCAACCTCGGCGCCCCATTGAGCCCTTGCTCCTCAAGCCATTTAGCAAGCTCAAGTCGGTCACGGCCCGTTGCGTGCTCGACAATTTTCTCAAGTGCAGCAATACGACCGGATGCCGATTGAAGCTCTGTTCTGCTCTGGCTGATTTCCTGGTTAAGCTGTTGGTTTAACTCACGAGCAGCAGTGATATCTTCATCGAATTGATCAAGCTGTCTCTGCATCTGCTTGCTCTGCTTGTCGAGCTGATCAATTTCAATTTGAGAGCGCTCTAGTGACTCGCAGACGCCTTCATCTTTTAACTGCTCAGACTCCTGTTTCAGGCGCTGTTGCCTTTTCAGAAGCTGCTGCTGTTGTTGCTCCAGAAAGCGCAGCCTGGCCTGGTGCGTTTTGAGTTGTTCCTTAGGCTCAGAAGCCAAATTTATAAATTGCTCCCATTCAGACTGCCAGACATGGTTTCGGCTGTTTGTTTTGTCTTGATGACTGATCGCTAGCAGCTCTTTAGCGGTAGTTTCCGCTTTTTTAGCCTTTATTTTAATCTTTTCTTGATGAAATTCGGTCAGCTGTTTTTTATCTTGATCGATAGATGAGATGTATCGTGATTGCTCTTTGGATGCTCTGAATAATTCCTGCTCAGCTTGCTTATGCAGTGATTTAGCATGGCTAATATTTTGCTCCACACGGGCAATTTCAGCACCCAATTCATAAAAGTTTGCCTGTACGCCATCGACATTAAGCTGGCAGGTTTTATAGTAGCTTCTGGCCTTTTCAGTCGAAATATCCAGTCGCTGCTGCTCGGTGATCATTTTTTCCAGTTCACTTTCATATTGCAGCGTCTCCAGGTTCTGGACTTGAAGTTGCTCATCAAAATTTTTCCAGTGGAGCGCTAGCAACTCACACTTGTAACGGCGCTCATCGGCCTTGAGTCTTTTATATGTTTCCGCAGCTTTAGCCTGTCGTTTTAGCTTCTCAAGCTGTTTTCCCAGTTCCTCTCTCAGATCATTGAGTCGTTCAAGGTTCTCACCTGTATGACGCATTCTGATTTCAGTCTCGTGCCGCCGCTCCTTGTATTTCGAAACTCCCGCGGCTTCCTCAAGAAATACCCGTAGCTCTTCTGGTTTCGCCTCAATCAAGCGAGAAATCATGCCCTGCTCAATAATGGCGTAACTTCTGGGGCCAAGACCAGTCCCCAGAAAAATATCGGTAATATCTCGGCGCCGGCATTTTGTACCATTTAACAGGTAGGTAGACTGTCCATCTCGCGTGACCTGGCGTTTAATCGAAAGCTGGCTGTATTTTGAGTACTCCCCACCGATCGTGCCATCATCATTGTCAAAAATTAATTCAACAGAGGCTTTACCAATGGGTTTTCTGGATGAGGAGCCATTAAAAATGACATCCGCCATTGAGCCGCCACGAAGATTCTTCGCCGAGCTTTCCCCCATAACCCACCGAACCGCGTCAATAATATTTGATTTCCCACAACCATTTGGGCCGACAATTCCAACCAGATTAACCGGTAAAGGAATGGTTGTTGGCTCAACAAAAGACTTAAATCCCGATAACTTTATTTTTTCCAGACGCATAGCTGTTAAAATATCGAGGTGGTTGACAGGGAGCTGAGGGTTTGCATTTTTATACCAATATAAATTAGATTAATTGTATTGTTTATTATGTTGTTTATATTGGATAAATACTTTTTATTAAAGCAGCAGTGACACCTAGCTTAGCCACACGAACATCTCCGCTAATTGTACTAATAACTGAACTAATATGTCTTCATTACCCAGTAAAAACTTAGAAACTTTTGTTAACCCACAGATTGATCGCGACTACACAATTCGAATCGATATCCCTGAATTTAGCTGTCTTTGTCCTAAAACAGGACAACCCGATTTTGCGACAATCAAAATTGAATACGTACCAAACCAGTCATGCGTCGAGTTGAAGGCCCTTAAACTATATATCTGGTCTTTTCGAGATGAAGGCGCATTTCATGAGGCGGTAACCAACCAGATACTTGACGACCTTGTTGCCGCTTGTGACCCCTGCTTTATGCGCGTGCGGGCAGAATTTAATGTCCGTGGTGGAATCTACACATCTGTTATCGCTGAGCACCGTGATTCCGAGTGGACTGCCCCAACTCCGGTTGTACTACCCTGACAATCTGTAAACTCTGCTATATTTTGTGCTGAACTTAACACGATCTGGTTATAAAAATGGATATTAAACCTCTGCTAGTTATTCTTAGTTTTGCACTCCCTTTCGCTGCTCAAGCAGAAGATGAGGAGTTACTTCTTGATGAAGAGGAGACATTAGAGCTAATTGAAGATGATGATGCTCTCAGTCTCGATGAGGATTCTGACTCAATGGAACTATCAAATGACATGCTTATAGCTGATACGATCGATTCTCAGAATGAAGATGATTCACCATTCACGTTCGAAGGTTCTGTTGGCATTGAATATCGTCGGTTTTACCAGAAAGGCGCTGCGCCAACGCAGGACTACCACAACAATTTTTCATTCAAAATTGAGCCCACCTGGCGTTATGAGTGGGATGATGGCTCACAGAATATTGTTTTCACCCCTTTTGCTCGAGTTGATGACCAGGATGAAGAGCGAACCCATTTTGATATTCGTGAGCTCTTATGGACAAAATTTACGGGTGACTGGACCATTAGAGCCGGTGTAGGAAAAGTCTTCTGGGGTGTTACCGAATCGCAGCACCTCGTTGATATTATCAACCAGACGGATTTTGTTGAGAATATAAATGGTGAAGAAAAGCTGGGGCAATCCATGCTCAACCTGGCTTACACGGCAGATTACGGCACTTTTGATCTGTTCGTTCTACCCGGATTCAGAGAACGTACCTTTCCAGGTGAAGATGGTCGTTTGAGGCTGATTCCACAAGTGGATAATGATCATGCTTTGTATGAATCTGGAGCAGGAGATGACCATATCGATTTTGCGGTTCGGTGGGCACAGACAATTGGTGACTGGGATATCGGTTTAGCCCATTTTCATGGAACAACAAGAGATCCACAATATGTTCCTGTTTTTAACGGTGTCGGGGCACCACCTGTAAAGCTTCTGGCTTATTATGAAATTATTGATCAAACAAGCATCGACACCCAGGCAGTAAAAGGTAACTGGCTCTGGAAACTTGAAGCCTACTCACGCGGTGGCCAGGGGTCAGGCCGGTTTGAAGCTGCGGCCACCGGTTTTGAATATACTTTTAGCGGCGTTTTTGAGACAGGCGCAGATCTTGGGTTGCTAGCCGAGTACCTGTACGATAATCGCGACATAAGCGAGCTGACAACACCTTTTGATGATGACATTTATCTTGGCACACGCTTTGGGTTTAATGATACGCAAAGTACCGAACTGCTAATTGGCTTTATAATGGATCGCAGAAACAATAGTGAGTGGACCTATAGCGTAGAGGGTAGCCGTCGAATTGCTGAAGACTGGAAAATCAGTTTAGAGGCTCGAGGCTTTGGAAGTGCAGGCCCTGAATACCCCATTTCACATTCCGTTAGAAAAGATGACTACATCATGTTTGAGCTAGAAAGATTTTTCTAGC
>QNFJ01000036.1 GCA_003646305.1 Gammaproteobacteria bacterium
CAGTGACTATTCAAGCACCGGGAGAAATATTACTGGATGCCTATTCAACGTCTAAAGTGACGCCACGGATTCCTGCGCAAATTATGCAGAGACATGCAAAGTTAGGCGACCTGGTTTTAAAAGATGCACCATTGCTAACGCTCTCCAGCGTCGAGATGGCGAAAGCGCAAGGTGATCTTTTAATTGCAGGGCTCGAATGGAAACGTGTCAACAAACTGGGACGTAAAGTTGTCGCGGATAAGCGGTATGTTCAAGCCAAAGTGGCTCTTCAGCAGGTGAAAGCGCGTGCGCGTGCCTATGGAATGACGGATGCTCAGATAAAGGTTTTTCTCTCTAAAGGGGATGCAGACTCTGCAGATGGCACCTTTCAGCTTTTGGCTCCACAGGCCGGCACAGTTATAGATGATGACTTCACGTTAGGCGAACAAGTCGCGGTCGGTGATGTTCTTTATGTTATTACCGATGAATCAAAGCGCTGGATTGAAGCACGTTTAGCCCATGAACAGGCTGATCAGATTAGGCTGGGTGCACCAGCTTATATTCAGGTTGAGCACCATAAAATCTCTGGAGAGGTAGTTCAGATCCGCCATACACTCGATAAAATTACGCGCAGACATGGTATTCGTATTGCCATTCCAAACCCCAAAGATCACCTCCATCCGGGATTATTTGTGACGGTTTATATAGAGGGGACTGAGGTTGCTGATCAAATTACCGTTGATAGTGATTCGCTCCTAAGATCAGATGATGGGGACTGGATTTTATTTGTGGAGCATGAACCTAATGAGTTTGAGGCAAGAGAGGTAGAGGTGCTCTATCACTCTGGTAATAAATCTATCATAGAGGGCATTCCCGCAGGAACCACTATCGTCACGCACGGAGCATTTTTTCTGCACTCTGAGCTCGCTAAATCTGGTTTCGAAATTCACAATCACTGAAGGCCATTTCTAATAATTCATGACTGGCATCTATATCTTTAAAGCGTTTTTCAATGAAGTTGAAAACCTCGTTAATAGCCTGCTATTAACGGTAATCTTCGCCTTGTTCTCAAACATTTTGAACGCATACCTGCTCAGCCAGAATTAATAGAGGCGCCCTTAAAGTGATCCTAAACAAAATCATTAGACTAGGTTTGCAGGCTCGTCTGCTGGTTGTTCTCGCATTAATTGCATTTCTGGCTGGTAGTTTCCTCGTCCTACCAAAACTCAACCTGGATGCTTTTCCAGATGTAACCAATATTCAGGTTCAGGTAAACACTGAGGCACGCGGTCTGGCAGCTGAAGAAGTTGAGCAGCTGATTACTTTTCCCATTGAGTCGGTTATGTACGCTTTGCCCGATGTGGAAGAGGTTCGTTCAATTTCGAAAACCGGGCTTTCAGTCGTTACGGTAGCCTTTAAAGAGGGTACTGATATCTATTTTGCGAGGCAGCTTGTTTTTGAGCGGCTTCAGATGGCAAAAGAGCGGATCCCTAAAGCAGCAGGAACGCCCGCAATAGGGCCAAACACATCAGGTTTGGGGCAGATTTATCAATATATCCTCAGTTCAGAGGCGGGTAGTCAGTACGATTCCAGCAGGCTAAGAAGCCTCAATGATTGGGTGGTGAAGCTGCTACTTATGCCGATCGAAGGAGTGACAGATGTTCTCTCTTTTGGTGGCAAGGTTCGCCAGTTTCAGGTTCAACTTTCCTCGCAGCAACTTCTTGCTCACAACCTCTCGGTCAATGATGTCGCTGAAGCAATTGAGCGCAATAATCGCAATGCCGGCGGCTGGTACCTGGATCGTGGTGCAGAACAGCTTGTTATTCGTGGTGTTGGGTGGATTAATAAAGGCTCAGAAGGGCTCAACGATATTAGCAATATCCCTCTAAAAACGATCGACGGCATTCCAGTCAGAGTCAGTGATGTTGGTCGTGTGGCGTTTGGTTCAGAAATACGCCAGGGGGCGGTAACAATGGCGACACGCGACCAGCAAGGTAATCTCGTCATGATGGGAGAGGTAGTCGCAGGTATCGTTTTAAAAAGGATGGGAGCCAATACAAAATCGACGATTGATAGCATTAAGGCACGTCTTCCTGTCATTCAGGCTGCTTTACCCAAAGGTGTCACGATTGAGCCATTCTATGACCAAAGTAATTTGATTAAGCAGGCGGTCTCGACGGTTACAACGGCTTTAGTTCAGGCATTTGTGCTGATTGTGGTTATTTTGATGCTGTTTCTGGTCAATTTTAGAAGTACTTTCCTGGTGTTACTCTCGATTCCTGTCTCTATCGGTTTGTCACTGCTGGTGATGGCCTACTGGAACGTCTCAGCAAATCTCATGTCACTGGGTGGGTTGGCCATCGCCATCGGCATGCTCGTCGATGGGTCAGTTGTTATGGTCGATAATATCTTTAAAAAACTGACTGAGGATAAGTTGCAGGATGGTCATCAGGGTGT
Organism: Gammaproteobacteria bacterium; assembly: GCA_003646305.1. Lineage (GTDB taxonomy): Bacteria > Pseudomonadota > Gammaproteobacteria > Methylococcales > UBA2780 > UBA2780. Next base: position 2,437 of record QNFJ01000036.1, read on the forward strand.
TGACTACAAACAATTGATCAGTGAGGCCGCCCAAGAGGTGGGTCGCCCAATTTTCTTCGCGGGTATTATTGTTATCACTGTTTTTGCGCCCCTTTTCACGCTTGAGGGTGTCGAGGGCAAGCTTTTTCAGCCAATGGCTTTTTCAATTGTTATTGCAATGCTTGGTGCGCTACTTAGCTCGCTACTGCTTGTTCCGCCACTGGCCAGTTACCTTTTTGAGCGAGGGGTTGGTGTAAAAACAAGCCCCGTTATGCCGCCTCTTATTAAGCTCTACAAAAAACTATTAATGGGCGCATTTCGTTTTCGTTCTTTGGTCATAGCAGGTGCTTTTGTACTTTTTATAGGTGCAATCGTACTTTTTAAAATAACTGGGACAGAGTTTGTGCCTGAGCTGGAGGAGGGGACACTCAATATTCGGGTTACATTAGCCCCATCTTCTAGCCTAAGCACGTCACTGGAGGTTGCTCAGAAGCTTGAAAGACAGTTGATGACGTTTCCAGAGGTCATCTATACCTCAAGTAGAATTGGTCGCGCCGAGATTGGAGGAGATCCTGAACCCGTTTCTAATATAGAAATCTATGTGGGTTTACAGCCGGTTTCTGAGTGGAATAGTGCCCCTGACCGTAGGTCACTTCAGGCGCTAATGGAAAAGAAAATGGCGCAGCATCCTGGGCTTCTTTTCTCTTTTTCTCAACCGATCGCAACCCGTGTTGATGAGTTGTTATCCGGCGTTAAAGCTCAGTTGGCGATCAAGTTGTTCGGTCCAGATCTTAATATTCTTTCTAAAAAAGGCAAGGAAATTGAGAGGCTAGCAAGGAAAGTTAAAGGAACTAATGATGTAGAGCTTGAGCAAGTTGTAGGTGAGTCACAACTCGTTATTCGTCCAGATCGAAAAGCATTAGCCCGCTACGATATTTCAGTTAACCAGGTGATGGAGCTGATCGCAGATGCCATTGGTGGGCGGGAAGCGGGGCAGGTCATTAATGGAAATGAGCGCTATGATATTTATGTTCGCCTTAAAGAATCTGAACGCAGTAGCGTTAATAAGATACGCCGTCTGATTCTTGAATCACCGAGTGGTGCCTGGGTACAACTAGATGACGTAGCGACTGTTGAAATTGAATCAGGACCACCACAAATTCGGCGTGATGATGTTCAACGCCGTATCGTTATTCAGTCGAATGTAGAAGGTCGAGATATGGGTGGACTGGTGGATGAATTACGAGAACGGATCAGGAGCGAAGTCGATCTGCCCGCAGGATATAGCGTTGTCTTTGGTGGGCAATATGAGAGTCAACAACGGGCTCAGGCGAGATTAATGATCGTTGTTCCTGCCTCATTGGGGCTCATTTTTATTCTGCTCTATTTTGCCTTTAACAGCATGGGGCAGGCGCTGCTGATAATGGTTAACGTTCCCCTGGCACTCATTGGTGGTATCACCTCGCTGTATCTATCGGGTCTGTATTTGTCTGTGCCTGGTTCAATCGGTTTCATCACATTACTCGGTGTAGCAGTCCTAAACGGCGTTGTGATGGTGAGCGCTATAAACAGCCGTTTAAATCAAAGTTCTAAAACCGAAGAGGCGATTTTTGAAGGGGCGATATCAAGGCTACGCCCTGTCCTGATGACCGCAATCACCTCTGCATTAGGACTTATTCCACTTATTTTATCGAGCGGTGTGGGTTCAGAAATTCAGCGCCCACTGGCAACAGTCGTTGTAGGCGGTTTGTTATCATCAACACTATTAACGCTGTTCATCTTGCCACTACTCTATAAATTCTTTTCTAGATCAGTTATTAAACGAAGCAGGTCTTTGTAAAGCGGCGCAACTTTTTGAGTTTATTTTTACTTTTTGTAAGCAAAAAAAATAGGCATAAGAGGTGATTTTTTAGTGCATAATCTCCGCCTCTTTTAATCTTGGAGTTGTCTTTTTTATGTGGTTTAAAAATCTATCTATTTACCGTTTAAGTAACCCCTTTACACATACTGCTTCTGAGCTGGATGAAAAGCTGGCGGAAAAGGTTTTTCACTCGGTGGGTAAGCATGATCTTTCCTCAATGGGCTGGACAGAGCCATTGGGTCGTAACGGTAAAACACTATCCCACACGACCAATGGTTATACGATGCTTTGCCTGCGTCATGAACAAAAGATTTTGCCGGCACCGGCCATTAAAGAGCTGGTCGATGCGCGCGCTGAAGAGCTTGAAGAGAATGAAGCTCGGAAAGTTCGAGGTAAGGAACGTTTGGAGCTGAAAGAGCAGGTGATTTCGGAGATGGTTCCGCGTGCTTTTTCCAGGAGCAGCCGGACGTTTGCCTACATAGACTGCAAAAGAGGGTGGTTAATCGTTGATGCAGCGAGTGCTAAAAAAGCAGAAGAGTTTATTAGTTTTCTAAGAGAGTCTTTAGGTTCTTTTCCTGCAACCCCTATCAGCATGGTAAGTGCGCCTTCATCGACTATGACGAGCTGGTTGGCGAAAGGAGTTGTACCGAGTCAGTTTGAGTTTGATAACGAATGCGAATTGCGTGATGAAAAGGATGAGGGCGGGATTGTCAAAATTCGTAAGCAGTCACTGATTTCAGATGAGATTGATATTCATCTCAAGGCAGGGAAGGCAGTGACTCGTCTGGCGTTGACCTTTGATGAAAGGATCAGTTTTGTGCTGGATGAAAATATGGGCATCAAACGGGTGCGTTTCCTCGATGTGATTCAAGAAGAGGCGATGGATGTTGTCGCAGAAAGTGCCGTTGAACGGTTTGATAGTGACTTTGCCATTATGACGCTGGAATATAATCGTTTTTTGCCCGCCCTTTATGAGGCACTTGGTGGGCTTGCGGAACAAAAATAACCTTTTAACCTGATGAGAATACTCCATACATCCGACTGGCATATTGGCCGCCAGTTTCATAATGTTTCGTTGATCGACGATCAGCGTCATCAGCTTGAGCAGATTATTGAAATAATCACCCAAGAAAAAGTTGATGTGGTGCTGGTGGCGGGTGATCTTTATGACCGTTCGATGCCATCGGCGGAAGCGGTTGCGCTGCTTGATGAAGTGATCAACCGCATTAGCCAGGAGCTGGCGGTACCATTGATTATGATTGCAGGCAATCATGATAGCCCCGAAAGGATTGGTTTTGGGGCGCGACAAATGGCACGTGCGGGGGTCTATTTGAGCGGTGTTCTGGAGCCAGAAATAAAACCGCTGCGTTTGCAGGATCAGCATGGGATTGTTGAGTTTTTTAGCATTCCTTACGCGGATCCGGCTACGGTTAAAAGCTGTCTGGATATTGAGGTAAATAGTCACGAAACAGCGATGCAGGCAATTCTTGACCGGCTGGAACGCAGTGAGCATCGTAGCGTCGTCATTGCTCACTGCTTTATCGATGGAGGTGATGAGTCGGATTCTGAGCGCCCGCTTTCAATCGGTGGTGCAGACAAAATTTCTCCATCACTTTTTAAATCATTTGATTATGTTGCGCTGGGACATCTCCATGCACCGCAGTTTAAAGAAGAGCCTTATATTCGCTATTCTGGCTCGCTGCTCAAATACTCATTTTCAGAGGCACGACAAAACAAATCGGTCACACTGGTGAAAATGGATGCGAAAGGGGACTGTGAGATTAAACTAATTCCTTTGAACCCTAAGCGAAATATGCGCGTGATTGAAGGGGCGTTAGAGACACTTTTAGTGGCGGCTAAAGAGGATCCTAGTAGTGATGATTATTTGCTGGTGAGGTTGACTGGTAAAGAGGCGCTGCTTGACCCGATGAGTAAGCTACGCCAGGTTTATCCTAATATTCTACATTTAGAGAGGCCCGATCTGCTTGAAGGGGGGCAGCGTAAGCGAGTCAGCAAAGAGAAGTTAGCAAGAGGGCAGCTGCCAATGTTTAAAGATTTTTATAAACAGATGACAGATGACGAGCTAGATGAGGAGGGAGGCGCATTGATTGCAGAAATTCTTGAGTCGGTTAACCGAAGTGAGGTTGATTAGTCATGCGGCCTCTAAAACTTTCGATGTCGGCTTTTGGCCCCTTTCCAACAACAGAAACAGTCGATTTTAGAACGTTGGGGGAGTCGCCCCTCTTTCTTATCAATGGGCCGACTGGCTCAGGAAAAACGACCATTCTCGATGCCATCTGTTATGCCCTCTATGGTAAAACGACTGGTGATGAGCGAGAGGGGCATCAGATGCGGTGCGACCAGGCAGCGAGCGATCTATTAACCGAAGTTACTTTTGAGTTTCAACTGGCTGGCAAGCGCTTTCGTATTCGCCGCGTTCCTGAGCAGTTACGCCCTCGGCTAAAGGGCGAAGGCTTTACGGATCAAAAGCCCGAAGCACAACTTCAAGCCATTGATGAGTCGGGTGAAACGCGGCTGTTAGTGGCAAGAAAAACAGGTGAAGCGACTCAGGAAATTCAGCTCCTGACAGGATTAACGGCTGATCAATTTCGCCAGGTGATAGTTTTACCGCAGGGGAAGTTCAGGCAGCTGCTGCTTGCAGAATCAGCAGACAGAGAGAAGATATTAAGTCAGCTTTTTGAAACGCAGCTCTATAAAAAGGTTGAAGAGCGGCTGAAAGAAAAAGCGAAAGTGATCGCAGATGAGGTGAAGCAACTTGAGTTACGCCGAACAGCACTGTTAGAAACGGCATCGGTCGAAATGCAAGCCGAGCTAGAGAAAGAGATTGAAGAGCAGGTTGGGTTATTAGCTGAGCTGAAAGCACAGTTGGATATTGCCGAAAAAGAGAGTCGTTTGGCTCAGCGCCGATTGAGTGATGGACAAAAGCTAGAGGCTGATTTTAAACTTCATAAAGAGGCTGAAATGGCCTTATCAACACTTTTAGCAGAAGAGAGTCAGTATCAAAAGAATGTTATTAAGCTGGAGGCGGCGCAAGCTGCGCAACAACTCAATCCCGTGGCGCAAGAGCGGCAGCGCTGCCGCACTGAACGGAATGCAGCCCTGTCTGCAGATGAGCAGTGCAGCCGTGCGTTAGCAGAGGCAACAGGGGGGCTGAAGGCGGCAGAAGATAATTGGCAGCAGCAGAAACTAAAAAAACCTCAATTAGAGCAGATCAAGCAGAAACAGCTGGCATTAGAGGGGTTATTGCCACGGGTAGTGGCACTTAAAAAGGCAGAAGAGACACTTAAACAGAGTGAGGGGCAATTGGGGCTGAGCCGCCAGAAAGTGACTCATCTGCAGGATAATCAACAACAGCTTGAACAGCAATTTAAGCGGGATGAGAGCGACTTAAAAAGCCAACAAGCGGCACTACAACTATTGCCGCTAGAAGAGGCTAATTTGAAAGAGCGAGCGCGATTGTTGCGGTTAAAGCAGGCTTTGCATAAAGAGCAAACAGCTCTAGTTTTGGCTCAAGAGATGAAAGTACAGCTGACAACTGTTTTAACGGCGCAACAAAAAGAGACTGAAGTGGCCAGGCAGCACCATAAAACAATCGCACTTGCCTGGCATACCGGGCAGGCGGCCCTTCTTGCAAAAACATTGGAAGCAGGCCGACCCTGTCCTGTTTGTGGCAGTGATGAGCACCCTATACCGGCAGAAAGTGAGCAGACTTTACCCACAGAGGCACAGTTGCGCGAAGCGGTTGAAGAGGCCGACAATTTTGCAGAAAAGGTGAGAGCGTTACTAAACCAGCAACATGCCGCGGCGCGAGAGTGTGAGCAGATAGAGCGTAAAATCAGAGAGCAGCTTAGTGAACTTGGGGAGGCAGCTGAATTAGAGACAGAGGTGTTAGAGCACCAGTTGGGTGAGATGAGTCAACTGGTCAATAAGCTGCTTGGGAGCCGCAAACAGTTGACGACTAAAGAGCAGGCTCTAGAAGCATTAGAAGACACATTATCGCAGCAAAAAATAGCCATTAGCGAAGCGGCTGAGCAGGTGACTGATTGGTCAAACCGACAGGTCGCCGCACAGCAAGATTTAGAGAATAAGCAGGCAGAACTGCCTGAAGAACAGCGCATTGCCGGCAATATAGAGCGTGATATTACACAGGCAACAGCTGCGTGGTCACAGCTTGCTAAAGTGATTGATCAGGCGGATCAGGAGTACAGGAAGTCTCGTGAAGCGTTGAGCCATGCTGAGGCACAGGCAACTGTTGAAAAAGAGCGGTTAATACGGCTGCAAAAGCTGAGTGATCAGGTGGAAAAGAATTGGTTCGAGGCACTTTCAAAAAGCCTCTTTAAAAATGAAGAGCTATTCATGGTTGCCCAACAGTCTGCGGATGAAATGGCGCAGCTGACTGCATTAATCAAACGTTATAACCAACAAAAGTTAAAAGCTGAAACAACCTTGAAGGAGCGGGCGCAACGGATTGAGGGTAAATTGCCGCCGGCACTTGCTGAACTTGTAGTGCAAGAGCAAGTAATGCTTGGCAAAATGAAGGGAGCCACGACCGATTTCCACCAAAAACAGGCTCGACAACAACAGCTTTTGGATACTCAGGAAAAACTAACGGAGACAGCGGGGCAGTTGGTCGTATTGAGTGAGCGCTATAAAGTGGTGGGTCGTTTAAGTAAAGTGGCAAATGGTGAGAATAGCCACAACCTCAGCTTGCAGCGTTTTGTTCTTTCAGTATTGCTCGATGATATTTTGATGGCCGCGACTCAGCGGCTGAAAATCATGAGTAAAGGGCGCTATCAGCTGATTCGCAAAACAGAAGTGACACACCGAGGTCGTAAAGCAGGGCTCGATCTCGATGTTTATGATGAATACACCGGAAAGAGCCGGCCGGTTGCGACACTATCTGGTGGAGAAAGCTTTATGGCGGCACTCTCATTAGCGCTAGGTTTGTCGGATGTGGTGCAGGGCTATTCTGGGGGTATCCAGCTCGATATGCTCTTTATTGATGAAGGTTTTGGAAGTCTGGATTCTGACTCGTTAGAACTAGCAATTAAAACGCTGGTAGACCTGCAGGCCGTAGGTAGAATGGTGGGTGTTATTTCCCATGTCCCCGAGCTAAAAGAGCGTATTTCAGCAAGGATTGATCTGCTTGCCAACTCTGCTGGAAGCTCAATTCAGTTGGTGACCCCTGGACTAAACAGCACTTAAAACCAGAAAGAGCTTTTACCGCTTTCGTGATTTCTTAAAGCGCACTTTTCGGGCTGCTTTTTTAGCGGCTTTCTCTTCTCGAATAATAGCGAGCTCTGCGAGCTCTTTTTCCATCATTTCGGGGGTTTCCAGTGTGATTCTTCCGAGCGCACCGCTTCGTATCTCACCGATAAACAGTTTGCCTGTTTTATCGAAATCGATATGACCACCTCCGCTCAGGCAGCCTCTTTTTTTGCCAATAAGTTCCAGCAGTTCGTAGGAGCGATAGGGGAGCGCCTCAATCTGGTAGCGCATTTTGATATTTTCTGGGTAAAACTCCAGCAAGAGTTCTGCAGCAAAGTCAGCGATATCAGCATACACCACAGCGGTATCTTTGATTGCGCCTGTTACGGCAAGCCGGTAACCGCTATTTTTGTTTTCAACATTTGACCAGAGAAGTCCCGGCGTGTCGATTAAGATGATGCCATTTCTAAGATTGATCCGCTGCTGTGTTTTGGTGACAGCCGGTTCGTTACCCGTTTTAGCAATGGCGCGCTCTGCAAGAGCGTTGATCAGCGTCGATTTGCCGACATTGGGAATACCCATAATGAGGCAGTTGAGCGAGCGGACATTGTCACCTTTGTTTGGAACTAGCTTTCGGCATAAGGTGGATAATTGCTTAAGTTTATCCGCTTTTTCGATGGACAGCGCAAGTGTTTTGACGTTTTTCTCTTGCTCAAGATAAAGCTGCCATTGTGCGGTTATAACGGGATCAGCAAGGTCACTTTTATTAAGGATCTTGACGCAGGGCTTATCACCACGAAGTGATGCAATCATCGGGTTCTCGCTACTGAACGGGAGGCGTGCATCGAGCACTTCGATGATCAGGTCGACATTCGGGAGAATTTCTTTGATCTCCTTTTGCGCCTTGTGCATATGGCCGGGGTACCACTGTATCTGCATAAGAGGATCGGGTCAGATTAAAAGTAGGCCTATTCTATGCGGGTTGAGTGATTGGTGCGAGCTTTAACCCAGTTCTTCGAGTGATGATCTGATTAATCTTTCTGCTTAAAAGGTAAGTGTTGCGTGATACGGTCTTGATAGGCGCTGATATGTTGTTTTTCAGCCGATATAAATTCCTCTATCGCTCGAGCAAAGCGGGGCTCCTTAATCCAGTGTGCGGAAGCCGTGATAACCGGCTCAAATCCTCGGCTGATTTTATGCTCACCCTGTGCACCGGAATCGAACTGAGCGAGGTTGTTTTCAATGCAATACTCAATACCCTGATAATAACAGACTTCAAAATGGAGATTATTGAACGCTTCATAACAGCCCCAGTAACGTCCATAAAGCGTGTTACTACCAATTAGGCTTAATGCGGCACCGACATAACGACCCTCCTTAATTGCAAAAGTAAGCAGTAACCGCTCGGCCATCTGTTCTGCAATCAGTTTAAAAAAAGAGCGGTTTAGATAGGCGTTCATACGGTATTTTAGGTAGGTCATTTTGTAGAAGTCGAAAAAAACTTGCCACTGCTCATCGGATACCTCAATGCCTGATAGCCGAATTAGCTGTATACCTTGCTCTTTAATTCGGCGTCGTTCGCGTTTAATGTTTTTTCTCTTACGAGCACTCAATCGCTGCAAATACGCCTCAAAACTGGAATAACCTCGATTAAACCATTTGAACTGCACATCTTTTCTGATCAGGAGTCCCAGTGATTCGAGATGTTGCTGTTCATTTTGATCAACAAACAGACAATGCCAGGTTGCCGCTTCGTTATCTGCGTTCTCTTTCTGGAAGAATTGCAGAATCGACTCATAAACCATTTTATGATCGCTACCGTCCTTAATCAAAACACGCGTGCTCTGGCAGGGCGTGAAAGGAATAGCGGTTAACCATTTTGGATAATAATTAAGACCATTTTGGTGAAAGGCATTGGCCCATCCCTGATCAAAAACGTACTCACCTTGTGAGTGCTCTTTTAAATAGAGTGGCATCAGGGCGATAATTTCGCCTTCTCTTTCAATCTTAAGGTGGCGAGGATGCCAACCTGTCGAGGGACTAACCGATCCACTTTCCTCGAGGGCGCTGAGGTATTCGTGTTGTAAAAAAGGCACTTCTTGGCCTGCTATCTGGTTCCACTTTTTGCGGGGAAGTGTGGCAATGCTTTCGACAGAAGTTACCTTAATCATTTAATGGTTATTAAGTAGTTAGGTGATCTATTTAAATAGTTTTCTATTAGTGGATTGTCTATTCTAAAAGAAGATATCATTAAGTCAATATCACAGAGAGGAACCTCATTTGATCGTAGAAAAACCCTTTTCACAAGCCTGTGAAAATAATAAAAAGCCCATTCTGGATGTCCTGAAAAGAGTCTTTTATAAATCCTGTGAAGTGGTTGAAATCGGCAGTGGTACGGGACAGCATGCTGTCTATTTTGCAAAGAATTTACCACGACTGACATGGCAACCAACGGATCAATCGATTTATCTTGGTGGCATTTCACTTTGGGTTGATGAAGCCGATTTGTGTAATGTTAAGCCACCATTACGGCTGGATGTTCGTGAAGAGGATTGGCCTATTGATAAAATTGAAGCGCTATTTACAGCTAATACGTTACACATTATGAGCTGGGAATCGGTAGAACTATTTTATCAACGATTAGGGCGCTATCTTTTGCCGGGTGCTAAGTTTTGCAGCTACGGGCCGTTTAACATCAATGGCCAATACACCAGCGAAAGCAATGCTTCATTTGACCAGTGGCTAAAACAGCGCGATCCGCTCAGTGGGATTCGTGATCTGGAGGCACTTGTTGCGCTGGGGGAAGCAGAAGGGCTCTCTCTTAAAGACAATATTATGCTGCCAGCAAATAATCGTCTTTTGGTTTGGGAAAAATGATAAAAGTAGGATCAACTTTCGGGTAATATTTTTAGCATTTCCAGAAATTCCTCTGCATCGAGCTGCTCGGGTGAGGCACTTTTGATTCCTTTACCGTAGTTTGTGGCGAGCATCACACCCAAGTTAAATTGAGCCGTTGAGTCACCCTGTTCAGCTGCTTTTAGGAACCAGTCAGCCGCCGTTTTAGGATTGCGTTCAACACCCAACCCTTTTTCATACGCTAAGCCAAGCTGTAGCTGACCACGCTGGTCTCCCAAGTCAGCCGCTTTTCTAAGCCACTCTGCGGCTTTGTTTAGGTCACGTGGGACGCCTTGTCCCTGTTCTGCCATGTTGGCTAAATTAATCATGGCAGAGGGGTTATTTCGGGAGGCGAGTGAGAGCCACTTAATGCGGGCCTCATCATATTGCCCATTTTATAGACCGCATAGGCTTCAAGTGATTCAACCGCCTCTTGGCTGGCTTTATCACGCCCTGCAAAGCCATCAACCTCGTCTGCCAGAGTAGTTTGATGAGGTAAGAGCATTAAGCTAATGGATAAAAGTATTGTGCGCAGGAGGGTATTCATTTTTTAACCACCTTAAATTGGGAATTTTTAAAAAGGTTATCACACAAGAGAGGGGATGAATTTGCTAGAATGCACTCTTTTTCCAAACAGACTTTATTTATGACCGTTCGCACTCGTTTTGCTCCAAGCCCTACCGGATATCTGCATGTTGGCGGGGCGCGTACAGCCCTTTTTTCGTGGCTTTATGCCCGTAAGCATGGGGGGGATTTTGTTCTTCGCATCGAAGATACTGATCTTGAGCGTTCTAATCAGGAATCGGTTAATGCGATTCTAGAGGGAATGACCTGGTTGGGTCTTGAATATGATGAAGGCCCTTTTTATCAGACGCATCGTTTTGATCGCTATAAAGAGGTGATTGATCAGCTGCTTAAAGAAGATAAAGCTTACTACTGCTACTGCTCGAAAGAAGAGCTGGATGAGCTCCGTGAAGGGCAG
>QNFJ01000037.1 GCA_003646305.1 Gammaproteobacteria bacterium
CTTCTGGATGAAAGCAATAAAGCCGGTCTTCGACAATTGGGTTGCCATTCCTGATTTCACTATCTAAACACAACCCGTAACCTGTCTCTTCAAGCAGCTTGAGTTCAAAATAGCGGAGAGCTGCCTCTTGGGAGGCTGATCTATTAAGGGCCTCAAGTGAAGCTTTGTAGTGCAGGTAAAGTGCCGGGTGCGGGTCATGCTTAGTCAACAAAAAAGTCAGCAATTCGTTTAGATAAAAACCACAGAAAACGGCTTTTCCCTGTAACTTTGTCGCCTGATCAATACAGTCAACAGCTGTCAGTGTTTGTAGTTCCGAGCGCCCTTGCCAGGAGAGAGATAATTCTTTAAAAGGCTGCAAATGCGCGGCAGAAGGCGAGTTCTTTTTCCGAACCCCTTTTGCAATCAGCGAGACCTTCCCATAGTCCTGGGAGAAAGCTTCAATAATCAGGCTTGTCTCTCGGTAGGCTCGAGTATGTATTAAATAAGCCGGTTGTGATGAAACTCTTGAACCACTCATTTAACCAATTCAATTATCTATCTAAGTACCCAAGGCTCTGCAATGCTCGTTCATTATCAGACCAACCTTTTTTAACCTTCACCCAAAGGCCTAAATAGACTTTTTTGCCCACCAACTGCTCAATATCTATTCGCGCCCTCTGGCCAATTGTTTTAAGCACCTTCCCTTTCTCACCAATAACAATGGTTTTTTGCCCATCACGCTCCACCCAGATAATGGCCTGGATACGAACCAGTTTCTCACTATCCTCATAACTTTCAATTTCGACCGTTATGGCATGAGGAAGCTCCTGTCCCAACTTTCGGAACAACTTTTCACGAACAATTTCTGATGCAAGAAAACGCTCGGTCCGGTCCGTCACCTGATCTTCTGGATAAAAGGGAATTCCTTCTGGCAGCAGTTCATAAATAAGCGACTCTAACCTCTCAAGATTGTCACTCTTCAGCGCCGATAACGGGATAATCTCTTTAAATGGAAAACGCTTTGCAAGCTCATCAACACGCGGAAGAAGCTCATCTTTATCAGCGACTTTATCAATCTTATTTAATGCAAGAATTACGGGGGTTTTAGAGTCTTTCAATTTCGCTAATATAACCTCATCATTGTCATTCCATTCCTGAATATCGGTGACCCAAACAATAATATCGACATCGAGAATAGACATCGAGGCTGTCCTGTTCATATAGCGATTCATTGCCCGCTTTCCACCATGATGAATCCCGGGGGTGTCGACAAAAACAGCCTGCATACTATCGGTTGTTTTTATACCGAGAATCCGGTGCCTGGTTGTCTGCGGCTTTCTTGATGTAATGCTGAGTTTATAACCTAGCAGGTGGTTCAAAAGTGTAGATTTGCCGACATTAGGTCGACCAATAAGTGCGATATAACCCGTTTTCATTTTTTATGAATCACTATTATTTAGTATCTCAAGCATAGCCAACGCGGCCTCTTGTTCTGCCTTCTTTCTCGATGCACCGTGTCCTGTTGCCGTCTGCTTTGAAACATAACATTCCACAACAAAAACCTTCTTGTGCGGTAAACCACTCTGCGATTTCAGCTTGTATTCTGGAAGCTCTTTTTTGCCTCCCTGCTGCAATTCCTGCAAAAGTGTTTTAGGGTCTTTCTCGCCATTAACCAAATTAAGGCCATTAAGTCGAGAGGCGAAAAGCCTTAAAATCCACGCCTTACCGGCTTCAAAACCCTGATCTTTTAACAATGCCCCCATTAATGCTTCAAGCGCATCAGAAAGAATAGAGTCACGCCGGAAGCCACCACTTTTGAGTTCCCCTGGTCCGAGTATAAGAAAATCACCCAACGTCAATTCTCTGGCAATATCGGCTAGTGATTTCTGGTTGACCAAAGAGGCTCTTAAGCGGCTCAAAATACCTTCATCTGCATCAGGGAATTGCTGATATAGCTGTTCCGCAATCACAAACCCCAGTATAGAATCTCCCAGGAATTCGAGTCGCTCGTTATTGCCGACCCCCGTACTGCGGTGACTCAGTGCTGAAATTAAAAGTGTTCGATCGAGAAAGTCGAGGCCAATAATTTTAAGTAATTTATCGGGGCTTTTTACCAACGCTAACGAACCTCAAAAGAATCATCAAGATGCAAAACCACATCGAGGTTATTCATTAACGTTGCAGTAAAATCATGTGTAACACGCATAGTCACTTTACCTCCACCTTTCTTCACCTTGGTCGACTTCATGATCTCACCACCCGGCAAATAATTAATATCAAGTTTCTTTCTAAAAAGTAACTTGATATCAGCGATGCTTTTAGAAGAAAGGTTCGGCGTTTTTTCAACCGCTGTCATTGCACTTTTGACTTTATAGTAATCCCCATAAAGTGGCCCTACATTTAATGTCAGTAGTGTAAAAAAACCAATTAGAGCCAGCACAATCAGGGTGCCAATCAGTGTCATTCCATTTTGCTTTTTCATCAGATCACCATTTATATAGCTATCGGAATAAAATCCGAATTTATTTTATGCTTGTTCCAAGTCTTCCAAAATCAATGCCACCATTATCCGAATCAAAATTCATCCAGATCAAAAAAGCTTTACCAACAAGATTCTCTTCAGGAACCGTTCCCCAGTAGCGACTATCGTTGCTATTGTCACGATTATCACCCATCATGAAATACTGCCCCGCCGGAATCACAAACTCACCCTCTACCGTCTGTGCACCATTGCGAATCAAGATATTATGCTCAACATCACCTAGCATTTCACTCCACTGCGCTGCGCCGGACATTGTGTCACCCTTGCCTTGCCCAGAGTAAATGCCTAAAGAGGTCTGCTCCATCAGTTCATTATTAATATAAAGTTTTTTGTTGTAATAGGCGAGATGATCCCCTGGAAGTCCAACAACCCTCTTAATATAGTCTGTTGTGGGATCTTTTGGATATCTGAACACAACGATATCGCCTCGCTCAGGCTGACCCAAGTCGACCACTTTTGTATGAACTGCCGGCAAACGAATCCCATAACTGAATTTGTTGACCAAAATAAAATCCCCTATCAACAAAGTTGGCATCATCGAACCTGATGGAATTCTAAAAGGTTCTACCAGGAAAGAGCGCAAAATAAGTACAAATAGAAGGACAGGAAAAAAAGAGCGGGCGTACTCAACAATAAGCGGCTCTTCTGCATCACCTGCAGCGCGCTTCTCTTTTTTCACCTTTAACACATATAGCCCCCAAATAATGGCAGTAGCAAATGTTGCTGTGACTAAAAATGTTTCAAAATCAAAATCCATATTTTTCTCGGTAATTATTTTCTTAATCTATATAACTAAAGCTTACTTATCCTTTCCAGCCTGTAGAACTGCAAGAAATGCCTCTTGAGGTATCTCCACACTACCAACCTGCTTCATCCGCTTTTTACCCGCTTTCTGTTTCTCAAGAAGTTTTCTTTTACGACTAATATCTCCACCGTAGCATTTAGCCGTCACATTTTTCCGGAGTGCTTTGACTGTTGAACGGGCGATAACCTTAGAACCAATAGCCGCCTGTATCGCAACCTCAAACATTTGTCGCGGAATAATTTCCTTCATCGTTTCAACGATTTCTCGTCCACGACGTTGTGAATTATCGCGATGAATAATCAAAGAAAGCGCATCAACTTTGTCACCATTAATCAGTAGATCCAGTTTAATCAAAGCTGCTTCCTGGAAGCGTTTGAATTCATAATCAAAAGAGGCGAAGCCTCGGCTAACGGATTTAAGGCGGTCAAAAAAGTCTAACACCACTTCACTTAGCGGCAGTTCATAGGAGAGCGAAACCTGATTTCCCATGTACTGCATATTTGTCTGCGTACCTCGTTTTTCTATGCAGAGCCCCATCACGTTCCCAAGATACTCCTGTGGGACAAGGATATTCGCCTCAATAATCGGCTCTCTAAGCTCTTCTATCTCACCCAGTTCTGGCAATTTTGATGGGTTGTCGATAAACAATTTACTACCGTCATTTTTGAGAACTTCATAAATAACGGTTGGTGCTGTCGTAATTAAATCGAGGTCATATTCCCTTTCAAGACGCTCTTGAATAATCTCCATGTGGAGCATTCCGAGAAACCCGCATCTAAAACCAAACCCCAGGGCCTGAGAAGTTTCCGGCTCGAAATTGAGGGAGGCATCATTTAAACGTAACTTATTCAGCGCCTCACGCAGATCTTCATAATCATCAGAAGCGACGGGATAAAGCCCTGCAAAAACACGTGGCTGCACAGAATCAAACCCAGGCAAAGGCTCCGCCGCCAGGTTATCTGTGCTGGTTATCGTATCTCCAACCGGTGCGCCGAAAATATCTTTGATTCCAGCAACAACAAATCCCACCTCACCCGTACCAATCTGGTCAAGCTCTGTTCTTTTTGGCGTAAAAATACCCACCTTCTCGGCCAGGAAAGCTTTCCCCGTGGACATGATCGTAATCTTTTGTTTACGGCGTATCACACCATTCATCACTCGAACCAGAGAGACAACACCCAGATAGTTATCAAACCAGGAGTCAATGATAAGTGCCTGTAGCGGCGCATCTGAGTCCCCTTCTGGCGGAGGAATATCGGTTACAATTTGCTCGAGAAGATCATCAATACCAATACCGCTTTTCGCACTCACTCGTAAAGCGTTATCCGCTGGAACACCGATAATATCCTCAATTTCAGTTACCACCCGTTCAGGCTCAGCAGAAGGAAGATCGATTTTATTTAGAACCGGAACCACTTCAAGCCCCTGCTCTATCGCTGTATAACAATTTGCAACGCTCTGCGCCTCAACGCCCTGCGCGGCATCGACGACAAGCAGTGCGCCTTCACACGCCGCTAAAGATCGTGAAACTTCATAAGAAAAATCCACATGACCGGGTGTATCAATAAAATTTAGTTGGTAGGTCTCACCATTTATTGCCTTGTAATCCAGCGTGACACTCTGCGCTTTAATGGTAATCCCACGCTCTCGCTCAATATCCATTGAATCGAGCACCTGACTGTTCATTTCACGATCGCTTAACCCACCGCAAACCTGGATGAAACGATCAGCAATGGTCGACTTGCCGTGGTCAATATGGGCAATAATTGAGAAATTCCGGATATGTTTTAAGTCTGCCACGCTGTTATTTTCTACTCTCTAAATCAATTAGTTACTTTTAAAGCTAAAAACAGAGGATTTCCATTGCGCTGAATAAGCAGTGCAACCGATGTGCCCGCTTTCAACTTTGCGGTAATCTCTCTAAACGCCACGCTATTTTTGATCGCATGACCCTGTACCTTTAAAATTATATCGCCCACACGAATGCCGGCAGTTAACGCATCACCTTGTTCAATTTTTTCGACCCGTACGCCTTCGCCGCTTAACTCGGTATCTTTAAGTTCTTCTGCTGTTAAATCGACGACAGCAACCCCGATACGACTCATTTTCGACTGTTTATTGGCCTGCACACTGCCAGAATCGGCTATTTGTTCGGGTAAAGCTGCTATTTTAACCTGCAAACGGATTGTTTTACCGCCTCGAATCACTTTAACTTCTGCTTTTTTGTCAACGGGGCTTTTCCCAACCAGTGGCGGCAAGGTTGAAGAGCGGTCAACTTCACTTCCGTTAAATTCAATAATCACATCACCAACTTGAATTCCACCCCGATCAGAAGGGCTGTCAGGAACAACCTGAGAAACCAATGCACCATATGGCCGTTCCATTCCGAACGACTCTGCTAACTCGCGTGTCACATCCTGAATCAGCACTCCGAGCCAACCACGCGTCACATGACCATTACGCTTAATCTGCTCGACAACATTCAGCGCCATGTCGACTGGTATTGCGAACGATAAGCCCATAAAACCACCTGTGCGACTAAAGATCTGCGAGTTAATGCCCACTACTTCGCCATCCATATTGAAAAGTGGACCTCCCGAGTTACCCGGATTGATCGCCACATCGGTTTGAATAAAAGGAATATAATTCTCGCTCGGCAAACTGCGCCCTTTCGCGCTCACGATACCTGCTGTGACACTATGGTCAAAACCAAACGGAGAACCGATTGCCAGAACCCAGGCCCCCACTTTTAGTTTCTTTACAGAGCCAAACTTAACAACCGGCAACTTTGTCGCATCAATTTTTAGAAGAGCGATATCGCTCTTTTCATCACTTCCAACCAGCTCTGCAATTAATTCACGCCGATCCTGAAGACGAACCACAATCTCATCGGCATTCTTAACCACGTGGTGATTGGTAATCAGATAGCCATCTTTTGAAATAATAAAACCAGAACCGAGGGATTTACCCTGGCGCGGCATCCCCCCGCCCCTTTTGTCCAGAAAATGCTTAAACAGATCATTTAACGGTGAGTCATCTGGAAGCTCAAGACCCTTTGGAAGCTGAAGCTGAGAGACACTTTCCCGCGCCTTCTGAGTTGTACTGATATTCACAATTGCTGCACTATTTTCTTCAACTAAATGAGTGAAATCAGGCAGTGATCCTGCGTAAGAAATACTTGAAATAGTCACCAAATAGAAGAGCGTAACGAGATAAAACGGTTGGATTTTCTTGTACATATACAGCTCCTTAACAACAATACAGGCGTAAGCGAGACACCACTTACACTTAAAATTTCAGATGAAATAAAAATATTCCGGTATGGCAGTAAAACTAAATAGAGTGAGGCTTCTCACCTGGCAGCCGAAACTTCTCTGCCACTCAAAGCTTACGGATAATAACCGGGTTGAAACGATCTACGTTTTGCCCCCATAAGAAGTTCTTTTTCAGCAGAAGAAAGCTAAGGGCAAAACCAGTCACCGCAAAAAACAGACTAACCAGCTCAGTTTCTTTAAAGTTTAAAGCCTCTGCTACCTGGTTACCCACCATCCCAAAAAGAAAAAACATCAGCAGCGGCAGAATATAAACACTAAGCGCCCCCCAAAGCATTGCAGACTCCTCAATCCCAATCAAAACCTGATCACCCGGATTCAGAGACAGATCACTTTGTACCGTTAATTCGACCTCTTTATTACCCATAAAGCGCCCAAGCACAGAGGTACCGCATGATGACTTTTGCACACACCCACCGCAAGATGGCTTCTGATAGCTATCAAGGATAATAATGTCACCCTGCACAGCTCTAACCACTGCCAGTTCCTCTATCATTGCCTCTGCCAGCGAATTGCATCAGCCATTAACTTGACTGTTTCAGCAGGAACTTCACCCATAACGGTCACCAGAAAACCATCAATTGTTCTCATATAGGCATTAACCCCACCAAATGCACCCATTTTTGAAACAGCACTCGGCTGGCTGTTTTTTTCAACATAGATCGAGACTGAAACCAGACCATCGCTTAGAACCAAGTGCTCAGACTCAGACTCATTTTCAGTTGAAACTTGAAGACTGTGAGAAGTGATCTCGAATCCGACTGGTAATTCACTGAACCTCCACGCGCTATTCTCTACCTCTTTCTCTCTCTTTTTTAAATGGTGTACCTCTTTAAAATCTCGCGCATCAATCTGCGAATTAAAATACCTCGGAGATATCTGCTGTTTTAAAGAGATAGAGGTAAAAATCATCTGTTCAATAACTTTTCCGTCTTTACCAAACAGTTCATAT
This sequence comes from Gammaproteobacteria bacterium, assembly GCA_003646305.1. Classification (GTDB taxonomy): domain Bacteria; phylum Pseudomonadota; class Gammaproteobacteria; order Methylococcales; family UBA2780; genus UBA2780. Next base: position 7,611 of record QNFJ01000037.1, read on the forward strand.
TTCAAAGGCAATTTAGACTCGCTATCAATCCATATCTTCTGTCCATAACGCAAAGAATCATTGGGTATGATGCTGATTTTTTGTGCTTTCCTACCGGTCACATAGCCGGTATCAGTCAATATAAAACGGTATTGCCCGCGGTAATTCTTAAAGTTTTTTGGCAGGCGAGCAAACAGAGAGTGCTCATCTGGCCTGTTGTAATTTGTGATTTTAGTTTTCGACTCAGGGAAATAGCAGGTCACTTTATCCGGCTCTCTAATCACCTCTCTCATCGGCCCGCTCAAAGTGAGAATGTGTTCTCTCTCAAAACCATCGTAGTTAGCATGCGTAACACGTATTGTTTCAATTTGATTATTCTTTAGATAAGCAACATCGCCCTGAAAATTTTTAGTCCTCATAGCGCGACTCATTTCCATAAGCCATTCGTGCGCACTGCTCCCATCACTCTTCAGTGGTTTCTCTGAAGCAAGTGAACTCGAAATAAATACTGATAAAACAATAAAATGGAGTGATTTCTTGAAAAGAATATTAATATTATCACCCATCTTTTAATTGATTAATAACGGACAGCAGCGCATCTCGATAGTAGGCTACTAATGACCACTTCCATAACTGACCACCCGCGCAAAAGGAAGGACACCAAAAGCACCTGCAGAATGTGTCTTTTCACTATGTTTCATCAAATAGTCATTAAGCCGTTCATCTTGAATCCAGACCTCCTCCTCAACCCCGCTGCTCTCAGCAACCTGAATGGCTGAGCCAGTAGTGGTAGTCACTACTTCCCCAGATACTGGCAAAGATGGCGCGTTAGACGCAATGTTAAGGGGCTCCGCCAACGATGAAGGCGCGGGCATATCCGGAGAATTTCCAACCATCACTGCAAAAACAAGCACTGAAGCGGCAATTGCACCAACTGCTGCCCTGTCAAAATGAATTTTAGGGCCTCTTTTGGGTGCGAGAACTGTCGGTTCTGCCTGTAAAGACTGGCGCACTCTATCTGAGAAGTGACCTGGCGCGATGTCATTAATCTCTGACCGCATTAGACTGCTCGCAGCCTGATATCGAACCCAAACTTCGCGAAGTGCCTTATCCCTCTGGATTTCATCGATTAAAGCTGATGACTCCTGCTTCGAAAGTTCGCCATCGATCAACATTGAAATTCTAAATGCCCTCTCTTCTTTCATCTCATTCATACCTTTTGGTTAATCGAGCAGTGGTTTCAGTTTTTTATCAATCGCCTCCCTGGCACGAAATATTCTTGAGCGAACAGTCCCGACAGGGCAACTCATTGCCTCTGCAATCTCCTCATAACTCAACCCCTCAAGCTCTCTTAATGTAATCGCCGTGGCAAGCTCTTCAGGTAAATCATCGATTGCACCTCTAACTGTTCGGGCAATCTCATCCGTAAGTAAAAGAGCCTCAGGGGTATCATAATTCCTTAGAGAACCAGATGACTCAAATTGTTCCGCAACTTCTGTTTCAATATCGCTATTGGTCGGCCTTCTTGAGCGGGCAACCAAATAATTTTTAGCTGTATTGATGGCAATTCTGTATAGCCACGTATAAAAGGCACTGTCACCTCGGAAGTTAGGCAGCGCTCGATAGGCTTTAATGAAAGACTCTTGAGCAACATCCAGCCTTTCTGATGGATCATGAATATAGCGACCTATCAATTGGACAATCCTGTGTTGATATTTTTGAACAAGAAGATCAAATGCCTTTTTATCGCCTTTCTGGACACGCGCAACAAGCTCTTTATCGACAATATTAGTCATTGAGTCCCTACCAGACGAAAGGCACTCTCGCCTGACTTACGCGTGATAGACAGCTGGGTATAGCTATAGTTCATCGTGATATAAAAATATAGGGCGGTAGATTTGGTCAATAAGGGTCATTTGCAAGATTATACCCATACCTTAACGCCACAAACAGATACCTCATTCCAAATAGAAACACTTTTTTGTAGAATAGTGCCAACTTCATCATCTGCAAATGACTTGATTACGTGACTACAAACTCTCCCGACTATTCATTTGATGTCCTAATTATCGGCAGTGGTGCTGCAGGCCTTAGCCTTGCCCTTCGGCTGGCTCCCTTTGCTAAAGTTGCAATCCTTTCTAAAGTTTCACTGTCTGAGAGTAGCACCTACTACGCCCAGGGCGGGATTTCCGCTGTTTTCGATAAGCAGGATTCGCTCGAATCGCACGTAGAGGACACACTCAATGCAGGTGCTGGGCTATGTGATAGTAAAATTGTCGAGCTTGTTGTCTCTCGTGGTAGAAAATCTATCGAGTGGTTGCTAGATCAAGGCGTCCCCTTTACCCATAACACTCTTGCTGGAAAGCCGAATAAATTACACCTCACGCAAGAAGGTGGGCATTCCCATCGGCGCGTTGTTCACGCTGCCGATGCCACCGGCAAAGAGGTCGAACTTTCGCTGGAAAAACAGGCACTCGAACATCTTAATATCACCACATTTGAACATCACTGTGCCGTTGATATCATCACTGCTAAAAAACAAAATAAGAGCCCTCAAAGAGCGCTAGGTGCCTATGTTCTCGACACAAAAACGGGGAAGATTCATACCTTTAAGGCAAAAACAACCGTATTAGCCTCTGGTGGCGCAAATAAAGTTTATCTCTATACCAGCAATCCCGACATTTCAACGGGTGACGGCATTGCCATGGCCTGGCGTGCAGGCTGTCGTATCGCCAATATGGAGTTTATACAGTTTCATCCAACTTGCCTGTTTCACCCTGAAGCCCGTTCGTTTTTAATCAGTGAAGCCTTAAGGGGTGAAGGGGGGAAATTAATTCTTCCTGACGGCTCATCATTTATGCATGAGTATGATGAACGTGGGGAGCTTGCACCACGAGATATTGTTGCTCGCGCAATTGATGACCAGATTAAACGACTCGGGATCGATTGCATTTATCTCGATATCAGTTTCAAACCTGAACAGTTCATTCTCGAACACTTCCCAACCATCTATGCTCGCTGCCTCGAGTATGGTTTTGATATTACGAAGCAGCCGATCCCTGTCGTCCCGGCAGCTCATTACACTTGTGGCGGCATCCTCACCAACATCGACGCCAAAACTGATTTAAGCGCTCTCTATGCTATCGGTGAAGCGGCCTGCACTGGTCTACATGGTGCAAACAGGATGGCGAGCAATTCACTGCTAGAGTGCTTGGTATTTGCTGAGCAGGCTGCAACCGCTATTCAGGGTTATTTAAACACCTCCCCCGGATCCCTCACTATTTCTGAGTGGGATGAATCACAGGTCAGCGATTCAGATGAAGAGGTGGTGGTTTCCCATAACTGGGAAGAACTACGCCGTTTTATGTGGGACTATGTGGGCATAGTCCGCAGCAATAAGCGCTTAGAACGCGCAAAACACCGAATCGATTTGCTACAAAGCGAAATCGATGAATATTACGGAAATTTTCGGATTACCAGTGATCTTTTAGAGCTTCGAAATCTTGTAACTGTTGCCGACCTGATTGTTCAATGCGCGATGTCTCGCCATGAAAGCCGTGGATTGCATTACACATTGGATTATCCTGAAACCGACCCTGAGCAACAAAACCCAACAATCCTCTTACCTGAAGATTTTAATTAATTCAGCAATGAATAAGACCCTCTTCCCTAGAAAAAGAAGAGCGTCTTATAGCTCTCGTCGCCTCAGTACCTAACCGCAACAACCCCCGGACTTTTCAGGTTCGGGTGCACAACAACTGCCAGCAGATGAGCTCACTTGTTCAGTCGAAACAAAGTGGCCATTGTACAAAGCACTCAGCAGTTGTTCCTGCTTTGCACTTGTCACCTCCGTGCGTTCACCCCGCCAATACTCGTGACCCTCTTCATCAACAACCAACTGATAAGGCCCAACAAAAACAACCTCTTTAGTTGATCCATCACCACTTTCTTCTACGGGCTTAATCGCCGTGATCGTCACTGAGCGAAACTCAATATCCTCAACCACCTGCCAGGGCTCCTGCTCCCACTTGTCATACCCAACCGCAACAAAACCGGCATCGACAAATGCATCGATAAAAGCCTGCTCTTCAAAAGCACCTGAGATACAACCCGACCAAAGCTCAGCATCCTGCTGTAAATGCTCCGGAATGGCCCGGTCGCTAATAATATCCGAGATCGCAATGCGCCCACCGGGCTTCAAAACCCGAAAAATCTCGGCAATCAGCATCGGTTTGAGCGCCTGGTCAACAAGATTTAGTACGCAGTTAGAGATAACGAGATCAACCGAGTCGTTCTCAATCAGAGCGGACTTCCTCTTCTGCTGCGCCTTAAAAGCTTCCAGATCGGCAAGCCCCTGGCTATCTTTTACCGGATTTTCTCGAAGATATTCCTCAATCGTTGTTAGATCCAAAGCCAGATCCTGAATATAGCCCTTGTGAAAGACAACTCGATCAGAACCCAGTTTATCCGCCATTGCTGCTTTATGACGATTAGCCAGCTCAAGCATGTCATCATTCATATCAACACCGATAACCCGCCCTTTTTTTCCGACAAGTTGTGCAGCCATGTAGCATATTTTCCCACCACCACTACCCAAATCTAAAACGGTATCGCCCTCGTGAACGTAACTAGAAGGATCACCGCAACCATAATCTTTTTCAATAATTTCGGCAGGGAGCATCTTCAAAAGGTTTTGATCGTAATTAACCGGACAGCAAAGACTCTCCTGCCGCTCTTTTGCTCCTTCAGAATAACGATCTAAAACATTTGTCTGCTGACTCATTTAAAACCTCTTTGGTGATTTTTTATCGATGGTAATTTGGTGGATATTTTAAAGCATTTTGTATGATAGCTGTATGAGGAGCTACTCAAGCGCGCCACCACAACTACTTCCCTGCCCCGCAGTACAGCCATAGCAATGATCAGCTGTTTTAACCTGCGCACCTTCCAGGTTCAGACTGGCCAGCTGACTAAGGTGCATTCTTTGATGGCTCCCAAGCTCAATCGGCAAGTTGAGCATCTGATTAAAATCACAATCATACAAGTAACCCTGCCAATCTACGCTAACCATATTCCGGCACATCAACGAACTAAGATTTTCGCTGTTATAAGCCGATTTCAACAGGTTCATATAATCATCAAAGCCATTTTTTGAAATCAGCGTGCTGCCAAACCGGTTAACCGGCATATTAGTCACCGTCAGCAAGTTGTTAAAAACAACACCAAACTGATCGAGAAGATGCGCCTTATAAACCTTTTCGAGTTCTTCTTGAGATGGTGGCAACGTTGCCCCTTGCGGGTTAAAAACCAGATCCAACGTTAAACCACCTCCTTCTACTCCGTACCCCAAGGCATTTAAACGCTTTAGCCCTCTAATACTGGCTTTAAAAACCCCAGAACCTCGCTGATCATCAACGTTATCTTCCATATAACAAGGGAGAGAAGCCACCACAGCCACTTTCTGAGCCGCAAGAAAACTGGCTAGCGTCTCTTGCCCTGGCTCTTCAAGAATCGTTAAGTTGCAACGATCAATCACCTCGACATTCATATTACGTGCTGACTCCACAAGATAGCGAAAATAGCTATTAAGCTCGGGAGCTCCACCGGTCAGATCAAGCTTCTTAACACCCGAGGAGGCGAGATAAGAAAGAAGCGTCTCAATAACCGGCTTTTCCATCATCTCTTTGCGAGTTGGACCTGCATTAACATGACAGTGCAAACAGGAAAGATTGCACCGATAACCCAAATTAACCTGTAGAACTTCTGGCTGCTTACGAAAAACC
>QNFJ01000038.1 GCA_003646305.1 Gammaproteobacteria bacterium
CGTCAAAAGACTCTTTCCATCTCCCTCTAAGAGGCGTTGCCGGCGAAAAACTTCCCACTGCTCAGATTCGTCACTGATTAAAGTTTCGGGATAGTTACGCGCCCGGTAACGAAACAGCATCTCGGGCAATCTTGCATCTTCAAAAATCGTTTCATATTGTGCAAGCTTTTCGGGCACCATTTTGCTAATCGAAACCATTTTTGATCTATCCGAATTGCTAAAAAAACCACCGCTATAAAGCATCTTATCTGGATCTGAGATTTTCTCGAAAGGTGGACTCTCCATCACCTGCGCTATTTTTTGTTCAAGCCCCGTGGATTTTTTGATTATCTGAAGATTTTCTCTGCAGCGGTCAACATCCAGCTCATACCTCTTCGCAATCTCTTTGGATAATGTCCCCAGTGGCGCAATTGCAGGACATTTGTTCAAGTGTATGGTCTTCAGTGGAATTCGCTCAACGCCTTCTGGCAACTCTGCTGCTGGCGTAAATAGTCGCGCTTTAATCTCATCGACTGAGAGTGATAGTAACTCACCCGGATCAACGCTTAAGTCATACGCAATCACACCATTTTTATTCACTGGATGCTGTGCCAATGGTGAAACAATTGCCAGACAACCTTTATTTGCCGGATACATCCCGGAAACATGCAGAACCGGTTTTTTTTCTGCAACATTCAACAGCTTCCCCAACGAGTGCTTATCTCTATTTTGGTAAAGATAATGATACAGTTTGGGCTGCTTTTCTCGAATCAGTTTTGCCCACTCAATCGTCGCATAAACATCTGAGAGCGCATCATGCGCTGATTGATGCTTAATATTATTTATGGCAGTTAGTTCTTCCAGCCGAAAACTGGGCTTGCCATCATCATGATTCGGCCAGTTGATGCCCTCCGGTCTCAATGCCCGCGCCATTCTAGTTAAATCAATAATATCCCAGCGAGAGTTCCCATTCTGCCATTCACGTGCATAGGGATCATGGAAATTCCGGTAGAGTGTATGGCGCGTTACCTCATCATCAAAACGAATACTGTTGTAACCAGCCACACAGGTTTTTGGGCGTGAAAACTCATCGTTGATTCTTGAGATAAATTCAGCTTCGCAAACACCTTTTTCAAGTGCTGTTTGTGGCGTAATACCTGTTATCAGACAGGCTTCTGCCTGCGGTAAATAGTCATTCGCTGGCTTGCAGTAAATAACCAGTGGTTCTTCGATAATGTTTAAGTCTTCGTCGGTACGGACTCCGGCGAATTGGGCGGGGCGATCTAAAGCAGGATCGATCCCAAAGGTCTCGTAGTCATGCCAGTATATTGTTGACGTTAACTTGTTATTGCTCATTGGAAGGACTCAGCCTGTTAGTCAACGGGTATAATGTCCGACTCAAAGTAACTTGTCGAGATGACGAATGGAAAAGCCTCCCCAAACACTAGCTGAATTTATTGAATTAACCGGCTCGAAAATGCGCATTTTTGATATGGGCCGGCGTGTTTGTGAAATTTCTGATTACAACTTTTCGACCTTCGAAAATGCTCAAACCCCGTATCCCTATCCATTTCAGCAGCAAGCGCTGTTTGGTATTGTGCTTTGGAATGAGGCGCATAAAAATGAACAGTCCGTCTGGTTTCTCAAATTCCCCCTGGATGAGATGGGCCTGCTGATTCAAGTCGCCCGAGACGATTTCCTCAATCGACTACTTGAGAAGGCAATCCTGGATCAGGATGCTTCCGAACAAAACGAGAAAATTAATGCGGCATTAAAAGATAATCCTTATAGCTTTACCCCGAGCCCTGACCGAATGGCGGTTTTTCATGCAAAAGTGGCGCACGCACTGAATGCCCCTGTGTCCCAATATCACAGTCACGCATATCAATATTTCAAGGGGGAAAATGGTCTTGATCAATGGAAGTTTGTCGGTCTTCAGGGAATTGCCGACATTACAGCTCGCCTGAGTGAAGATGATAATGAAGAAATGCTCTCTCAAGCTGTTTTGGAGCTGCCTCCCGAACCTTTCGCCATTCTCTGTTCCTGCCTTGAAAATGAAGTTATTGGCAGCCCCCTTACAAAGGCAGTTATCCAAAAAATTGAGCGCTTCATGCAAGGAGCTTCTATCGAAGTTGGGCAAATTGCCATGGCCATGCGGGCAATCTCCTGCTCATCCGACAGAGATAGTCAGAGAAAGATTTACCATTCAATACTTGATAGCCCAATTGGTTTGGAGCCAGAATTACTCGCTTCTATCTCGGGAAAAGCCTGGGAGGCACTAGAAGACCCTGACTTGTTGAGCAAATATCTGGAAAAACTAGCTCAATCTGGACCCGGCTGCTTTAACCCTCTTTTAGCCGATCTACTCTATATACCGAGTATGCACCTTCTGGTTATGCAGGCCCTCAGAAGTCCTGATTGCTCTGAGCAGCTCATTAGCGCTATTGGTGAGATGTTTGGAAAGAAACTCTAATATAGAACAAAGGCACTTTTCAGAAAGAAAAGTGCCTTTGTTAATAAGCTATTTGCAGCGACTCAAAAAGTCTCTACATGACAACTACCAGAGTTTTTCAAGTGCCTTTAAGACATCACGACGACTGATCTGACCAATCAATTTATCATCAGATACAACAGGGTAGCGTCTAAATGAACTTTTAATAAACATTTCTGCAACTTCCACAATACCTGTGGAGGCATCTATCGTAACAACATCTTTCATCATAAAATCGCTAACCGTACCACCCATCTCTTCGTGATAAGCCGCGTTAAGGACAACCTTTAAACAGTCTTTTTCAGAAAGCATCCCTATCATGTTGCCTCGCTCATCTACAACCGGAGCACCGGAAATTCTGTAATCCAGAAATTTCTGAACTGCTTCCATCACACCCATCCCAGGTGTAAGCGTGACAAGCCCTGTCGCCATATAATCTTTTACTGTAACTGACTTTAATGTCATTTTCCCCATCCTCCACTAAGGTTAAATATTACTACTATTTTCCAGAGCCTCTGCTTCTGCTCTTTTTCTTTTGTCACATTTCTTTGTACATACACAGGCTCCACCACCTGCACCTCCGCAGGAGCCCTGAATCGCTTTTCTGCCAAATATCACACCAACGGCCATTGCGATAATGACTGTTCCAAATACCAAAAAACTAATCAGAAATTCTTTCATCACTACTCACCTTTTCTCTCTTAATCGAGGCAAAAGCCAAACTCCGCACCTCTTCGAACCCTTCATCCCGTTTGACCAGAAATAGTACTTTTAGTTTTAAACGATCCGCAAGTTCGATTCCATTCTCAGCACCCAAAACCATAAAGGCCGTCGCCATTGCGTCCGAGTAAGCAGCACTTGAGGTTATCACAGAGACAGAAGCAACGCGATTTGTAATTGGGCGCCCAGAAACTGGGTTTATCGTATGCGAATAGCGCCTACCTTCTGACTCAAAATAGTTCCTGTAATCTCCGGACGTCGCAATAGCCTGGCCTGTTAGCTCAACCACCTGATGAACAGCCCTTTGGTCAATCGCAGGCTTCTCAATCGCCAGGCGCCACAACTTATTATCTTTATTTCGCCCTTTTACCCGTATTTCACCACCAACCTCAACTAAATAGTCTGTTACCCCATTTTCTTCCAAGTACTCAGCGAGTTTGTCTACCGCGAAACCTTTAGCTATGCCTGATAAATCGACATAAAGCGTTGGCTCAATTTTTTTAATTCGAGACGCATTGTCATCCAGAATCAGCTTTTTATAGCCAACACGATCCATCAATGAATTGATTCGATCCTCATCAGGCTCTTCCAGAATCTTTTTGTCCGGACCGAATCCCCACAAATTCACAATCGGGCCAACCGTTACATCAAAAGCCCCTTTACTCTGCCTACTCACTTTGTTCGCCAGCTGGAGCACACGCATCAGCTCACGACTAACGACTATCCAGTCTGTAGTTTTATTTTGGTTAATTCTGGAAAGCTCCGAATCAGCCAAATAAGTCGACATACTGCTATTTATCTCATTGAGCAGTTCATTAACACCCTGCTTCAAGTCGCCTGTTTTTGCCCCAGCATTAATCACCTTAACGCTGTAGCTTGTCCCCATCGTCAGACCCTGAAGCAGCGCCTCTGTACGTTCCTCATTCTTTGAGCAGCTTACCGCTATAAAACTAAAAACGCATAGCAGGAGAACTGCTATGCGTTTAGTTACAACTTGTGTAGATAGAAAACTATCCGCCAAAATCATCCAGGAAGATATTTTCGCTTTCAACACCGAGGTCTTCCAACATTTTGATGACCGCTGAGTTCATCATTGGAGGTCCACACATGTAAAATTCACAATCTTCTGGTGATGGATGCTTTTCCAGGTATTCATGTAGTAATACTTCATGAATAAAACCCGTATAACCTTCCCAGTTATCTTCTGGCATCGGATCCGATAGCGCACAGTGCCACTGGAAGTTTTCATTCTCCGCAGCCAACTTGTCGAACTCTTCAGCGTAAAACATTTCACGCTTACTTCTGGCTCCATACCAGAAAGACATTTTACGTGTACTCTTCAAACGACCCAACTGGTCGAAGATGTGCGAACGCATAGGCGCCATACCTGCACCACCACCGATAAAGACCATTTCATTACCAGTCTCTTTCGCAAAGAACTCACCATATGGCCCCGAAATCGTCACTTTATCACCCGGTTTCAGGTTAAAGATGAACGATGACATTTGACCAGGTGGAATGTCTTCTGGCGCACGTGGAGGTGGAGAAGCAATACGCACGTTCAGCATAATAATGCCTTTTTCGAGCGGATAGTTCGCCATTGAGTAGGCTCTTTCAACTGGCTCTTTGACAATTGACTCGTAACGCCACAAGTTAAACTGATCCCAGTCACCGTGGTACTCCTTTTCAATATCAAAATCAGAGTATTTAACATGGTGTGGCGGCGCCTCAATCTGGATATACCCTCCCGCACGAAAATCAACACTTTCGCCTTCGGGCAGTTCCAACACTAACTCTTTAATAAAAGTTGCCTTGTTATAGTTAGAGCGAACGGTACATTCCCACTTTTGAACACCGAAAACACTCTCTTCAACTTCGATCTTCATATCCTGCTTGACACCGACCTGGCACGCCAAACGCTCACCTTCTACCGCCTCACGCTTGGTGATATGAGATCTTTCTGTTGGCAAAATATCTCCGCCACCCTCAAAGACTTTCACTTTGCACTGACCACAAGTTCCACCGCCACCACAGGCTGACGCAACAAAAAGCTGATTGTCACTCAAAGCATTCAGCAGCTTAGAGCCCACTGGAGTATGAATAACTTTTTCACCATTGATGGTAATGGCTACATTTCCAGATGGAACCAGTTTCGATTTGGCACCCAAGATAATAAAAACCAGCGCGATAATAATGCCGGTAAAAAAGGCAACGCCTAAGGTAATTTCTAACATGCAGACACCTTATAATTGAATTCCAGAAAAGCCCATAAAGGCCATAGCCATCAAACCGGCAGTAATGAACGTGATTCCCAAGCCTTCAAGCCCATCCGGAACATCGCTATATTTAAGTTTTTCGCGCACACCCGCCATTAGCGTAATCGCAAGTGCCCAGCCAAACCCACTACCTACGCCATAAGTGACACTTTCAGCAAGATCGTAGTCACGCTCAACCATAAACAGGCTTCCACCCATGATTGCGCAGTTAACTGTAATCAACGGCAGGAAGATCCCAAGTGCGTCGTACAGAGCAGGGAAATACTTGTCCAGGGTCATCTCGAGGATCTGCACCATCGCCGCAATCACACCGATATAACTGATCAAACCAAGAAAACTTAAGTCAACTTCTGGATATCCTGCCCAGGTAAGAGCACCTGCTTTCAGCAAATAGGTATAGATTAAGTTATTTGCAGGAACAGTAAGAAGCTGCACAACCATCACGGATATTCCCAGACCAAGCGCTGTCTCAACTTTCTTGGAAACCGCCAGAAAGGTACACATTCCCAAAAAGAAGGAAAGCGCCAAGTTTTCAATGAAGACCGCCTTAACAAACAGACTGATATAATGTTCCATTAGTGGACCTCAGATTCCTGTAAACGTTTAATTTTGAAGTCACGCGCTTCAACCTGATCTCTTTTCCAGGTACGAACACCCCAAATAAGTAAGCCGATAATAAAGAAGGCACTTGGAGGCAGTAGTAACATGCCATTTGGTACATACCAGCCGCCATCATTCACTTTTTCCAGAATCTGGATGCCGAGCAGTGAACCAGAACCAAATAGCTCTCTGATTACACCAACGGCAATTAGAATGATGCTGTAGCCAAGACCATTACCGATACCATCCATGAAGCTGGCTCCCGGCGGGTTCTTCATTGCAAAGGCTTCTGCACGCCCCATGACGATACAGTTTGTAATGATCAAACCGACAAAAACGGACAATTGCTTACTAACATCGTATGCAAACGCCTTTAACAGCTGATCAACGACGATTACCAATGAAGCGATAATAGTCATTTGCACGATAATACGGATGCTTCCCGGAATGTGATTCCGAATCATGCTGATCCCGACATTAGAGAAAGCGGTTACTGCTGTCAGCGCCAGACACATAATCAGTGCTGTTGCCAAATTAGAGGTAACAGCAAGCGCCGAACATATCCCAAGAACCTGTAGCGTAATGGGGTTATTGTCGACTAATGGGTCAACAAGTGCTTTTGTATTGTCACTCATTTAATCAACTCCTCTCTTTTTTGATTTTTTCAAGATATGGGGCAAAACCTTCCCTGCCCAACCAGTACTGAATCAGGTTTGTAACACCAACACTTGTCAGTGTCGCTCCAGCCAGACCATCAACCTTATACTCGGCATTTGCTGTCGCATCTGTTACAGAACCTTTGACGAGCGCCAGTATTGCCTCACCCTCGGTGTTGTAGACTTTTTTACCTTTCCACAAATTGCGCCACTTGGGGTTGACAACCTCTCCACCCAAACCGGGTGTTTCACCCTGATCGTAGAAGTTGATACCCGCAACCGTTGTTGCATCGCTTTCCAGGGCAAGAAAACCATACATCGTCGACCATAGACCATAACCATGCACAGGAAGAATGATCAGTTTCAATTCATCGTTTTCTTTAACTAGATAAACAGGCGCTTTTGTCGCTTTGCGCCTGATTCCAGCTTTATCCAGGTCAGCTGGAATTGCGACACTTTCAGCCGGATCTTTCGAGGCTTTACGTTGATCAAAACTCTCAGGATTTTCTATATCAACGTACTCACCACTACTCAACTCGATGATTTTTGTCTCAATCTTCTGGTCGAAAACAACCTCAATTGAAGTACCTTCGTCATATAGCTCTGCCACCTGAAGAATGTTTTTCTTCATATCGAGTTCTTTATTTTTAAGCTGTAACGGTCTTAATCCAACCGCCGCAGCTGAGACAAGAATCGAACAGAACAGACACAACCCCACCGCTACAATAATTGTCTTGGCAAAGCTGTCATTTGACATTGCTAGCAGTCCACCACCTTTGGCTTCTTGCCCATTTTCGTTAACTTCAGACATTGCGTGCTAGCCTCCTTTTTATATTTGCCTGGACTACAAAATAGTCAATCAGTGGTGCAAACATATTGGCAAAAAGTATTGATAGCATCATCCCTTCTGGAAAAGCCGGGTTGACAACACGAATCAGCACCACCATCACACCAATCATGGCACCGTACATCCAGCGGCCTTGATCAGTCATTGCCGCACTAATAGGATCCGTCGCCATAAAGACCATACCGAATGCAAATCCACCCAGCGTCAAGTGCCAGTACCATGGCAACGCAAACATTGCATTTGTATCACTTCCTACACCGTTGAATAACAATGACGTAGCAACCATACCCAAAAAGACACCACCCACAACACGCCATGAGGCAATTCTGGTATAGAGCAAGAAGGTCAAGCCCAGTAGGCAAGCAAAGGTCGAAACCTCGCCCATTGAGCCAGCCATATTTCCGAAGAAGGTATTCATCCAGCTCAGACCCGATTCGGTAATTGCCTGAACACCACCTGCAGCAGCCAGACTCAGAGCCGTCGCGCCACTAAAACCGTCAACAGCAACCCAGACAGCATCGCCTGACATTTGTGCAGGGTAGGCAAAGAATAGAAATGCACGACCGACTAAAGCGGGATTAAGGAAGTTTTTGCCTGTTCCACCGAAGACTTCCTTACCCAGGACAACACCAAAACTAATCCCCAAGGCAACCTGCCATAGAGGTGTAGTTGGAGGCAAAATCAGCGAATAAAGCATCGAGGTAACCAGGAAGCCTTCATTAACATCATGCTTACGCACCGACGCAAACAGAACTTCCCAGAACCCACCTGCAGCCAACGTGACGATATAGATGGGCAAGAAGTAGAGCATGCCATGCAGCAAGCAGGCGATAATATTGCCCGGCGCAAAACCAACGCCCATTGCGGCTAGAATACTTCCTCTCCAACCTTCCGGCTGGTCAAGACCCAATGCCGCAACAGCCATGTTGGCCTGATGACCAGTATTATAGAGTGCCATGATGATGCAGGGGATTGTTGCCAATACCACAAAGGTCATCATCCGTTTCAAATCAACCCCGTCACGAACGTGAGGGCCATTGTTTCCCGTTACACTTGAAGGCGTATAGAGAAGCGTATCAACCATCTCATAGACAGAATAATACTTTTCCCATTTACCGCCCGCTGTAAAGTGAGGGTGGACTTTGTCCAGATAGCGTCTTAAACCTGACATTACCCTTCCTTCTCAATTAGAGTTAAATTGTTTCTTAGAACAGGGCCAAAATCATGTTTGCCCTGACATATAAACGAACAAAGACCAAGATCTTCCTCATCCAGTTCCAGACAGCCCAGTAGTTGAGCGCTGTCGGTATCACTAATTAATAATGCTCTTAGTAACTGTGCCGGCAGAATATCCATTGGCATCACTCTTTCGAAGTGTCCAATAGGCACAAGTGCTCGCGCACTACCATTTGTTGTTGTCGTGAAGTCGAACAGCTTTTTCCTGTTCACACTCGTAGTATAAATATTCAGGAAAGAATATTTTTTTGATCCGGCGACAATCCAACCGAAAAGTTCGCGTTCACGCCCTTCTCTTAATACCGATAGCTGCGTGTGGTAGCGCCCAAGATAAGCAGACCAGTTAGCCGCTTTTCGCCCAGATAACACAGAACCTGAAACAACTCGATAATCTGCATCTTTTAGCTGACCATCAACCAGCTCATCTGTATTTGCGCCTAAACGTGTACGGACAAGTCTTGGGATTTCCACAGAGGGCCCCGCGAGCGCAATAATTCGTTCTGAATTCAACTGCCCCGTCACAAAAAGCGCCCCAATTGCCAACACATCCTGATAACCAATAGACCAGACAGTCTTCGTTGGTCCAACGGGATCGATGAAGTGGATATGCGTGCCCGGCAGGCCTGCTGGATGTGGGCCGTTAAATTCAGCAACAACTGCGTCACCTGTATCTAGCTTAACCTCAGGTGCCTTACAAACGTAGACTGACCCTTCAGTCAACTGCGTGAGAACAGTTATACCATTTTGAAAATCACTCTTACGCTCACCGATAACCACATGAGGGTCGGCCGCAAGAGGATTGGTATCCATTGCATTAATGAAGATAGAACTCGGCTTCGTTCCTGGCTCTGGAACCTTGCTGTAAGGGCGAGTCCGAAGTGCCGTCCAAAGCCCTGATGCCAGCAAATTCTCCTGAACTTTCTCTGCCCCCAGCTTTGATAACTCAGCTTGTGAATATGATGCAAAGCTTTCCGCCTCATCACCATCAAGCTCAATCACTACTGACTGCAACGCTCTTTTAGCGCCACGATTAACGGCTTTGACTGTTCCACAACCTGGAGAGGTAAAAATAACGCCCGGAGTCTGCTTATCTGAAAACAGCTCCTGCCCTAATTTAACGCGATCACCTTCCTGAACAGCCATTCTCGGCTTGAGCCCTGGATAATCAGCCCCAAGGAGCGCAACTGTTTTAACTTGCGCACCCTCAGAAATAACCTGATCCGGACTACCAGTAATCGGTAAATCTAAACCTTTTTTTATATTGAATTGCATACGATCGTATCTGTTTGTTGAAAAAGACAAACCGCTCGAAAGCAGAACCAATTCGGCAAAACTCTTTAATCTGGAGTCAAAACAATACCCTAGACATAATGCCGTTTTTATTTTGGAATGCTCCTCAAGCCCCTTCTTGAAGACTCGAAGATTATAGCCAAAAAACAGCCTTTTCGCAAAAACAAGAGCTCGTTTAAACAATCACTCGCCACCTTGTTAAATTCAAACAAATATTAGAATTTCAACCATCTCTCGTATAAATAAAGAGTCCGCCATTAACTGTGAGCGCTCTGAAAACCGCCATAAAATAAGAATTTGCCGTATAGTGCACAGCCTTACACCTATTTTTTAGCATTTTCAGAAAGGACAAAACTGTGGATACAATCAAAGAGAAGTTTAGCTACGCCATTGGCCAACAGATTGGAATGGGCATCACCAAAGACCGACTGGATGTTGATCCCACCAGCCTTATACAGGGTATTAGCGATGCACTTAATGATGAACAATCTAAATTGACTGTTGAGGAAATGCAAAGTGCTATCCAGCACTTCCAGGAACAGGCAGCAGGAAGCCAGCAAGCTATCAGTGATAAAAATGGCCAGACGGGAAAAGATTTTCTTGCTAAAAACAGTACCCGCGATGAGGTGACCGTGCTTGATAACGGACTACAATACCGAGTAATTACTCAAAGTGAAGGTGATTTACCAGCCAAAACAGACAGCGTTACTGTTCACTATAAAGGTAGCCTGATCAGTGGCCAGGAATTTGATAGCTCGTACAGCCGCGGCACACCAACAACATTCCCTGTTACCGGCGTTATTCCCGGCTGGCAGGAGATTCTACAGATCATGCCTCTCGGCTCCAAATGGGAGGTCTTTATTCCCGCAGAGATGGCTTACGGAGAGCAAGGCGCTGGTAGTGCCATTGGCCCCAATGAAACACTTGTTTTTGAGATGGAACTAATCTCTATAAATTAAGCAAAAAAAAGGGCAAGTAGCGTAGCTACCTGCCCAAACCTTCCCAGAGGATATTCGTTTTAACGGCTACAAGATTACACCCACACAAAAAAACAGCCTTGATCTAAGTCAAACAAACAATAAATAAATACAATGAATAATCCCAAAGACCATCCTGTAGAACTCGAAATTATTTTTCGACAAGCCTCCACACCCTCCGCTAAGCCACCACTTATATTCATTCATGGTGCCTACGTTGCGGCCTGGTGTTGGGACGAATTCTTTCTAAGCTATTTTGCCAGCAAGGGGCATGATGTTTACGCATTCAGCCTCAGAGGCCATGGCAAAAGTGGTGGTTACAGCCAGGCTGTCTGGACAAGTCTGAACGACTATGTTGAAGACCTCTGTCATGTCGTCTCGCAGATTGATGGTGATCCCATTATCGTTGGCCACTCTATGGGTGGCATGGTCTTACAGAAGTACTTAGAAAAAAATAGTTGCCAATCGGCCATTTTGATGGCATCTGTCCCCCATGAAGGACTTTTAGGGCCCAGCCTGTCTATGGCTGCCCTGCATCCCCTCAGTTTCTTTTCTTTCCAGTCAACGCATTACACTGGCCAAAATGCATTTACACCTATGGTTGGACAAAGCGCTCTCTTTCATCGTGATATGCATCCAGCGGATGTTCAAAAATACCTCTCCCGCATGCAATCAATTTCGACGCGCGCAGTTCACGACATGTCCTGGCTCTCCCTTCCGCGCAAACATAATCCACATAATGTACCCATGCTTGTTCTAGCAGCAGAAAATGATGCTCTCTTCAGCATTAATAGTCAGCGCGCCACAGCAAAGGCAAACAACGCTGATTTCGACTCTTTCCCAGACATGTCCCACGCCATGATGCTCGAGCCAGACTGGCAGCTAGTGGCTGATAAAATCGTTGAGTGGGTCTAGCGACTATCCCATCAGGCCCGCTCTCGGTTAATCCGCGTTTCCTCCCCAGGCTCTGCTGAGCTGTTTGTCATCCTCATTGAGGACGATTGCATGCAGCTCTTTTAATACAACTGCCATTTTTTCCAGCTCAATTCCCGATCCGGCCTCAATCCGCTGAATGAGCTTCTGATACCGCTCAACTGCCAGGCTATTTTGTTCACACCAGCCTGCAACCAACTCTTCTGCTGAAGTTGAACCCACTCCACCCCCAAGAACATCGCTCGTCAAAGTCCGGCACTCTGCGTGGAAATCATCACGGATGGCACTTCTCGCCAAAGACTGCCAAAAATTGCCTCGCGGCAACTTACTCACTTTCCCATTTAGCCAACCAAGCCTCAACTGCCTCCCAAGCTCAAAGTAAACGGCAGCGACATATTCCAAAGGGCGTTTAGATGACTCTTTTACAGCAATAATATCCAGGCAAGCAAACTGGCTCGTTAGCACAGCAATACGTTCTGCCAATTTCTCCGGCACACCATCCTCTCTATATTGCTCGCTTTTTTCTCCCACAAGGATTTTCTCACTTTCATGTAGCAGCCCAAGAACTCTTGGGGAAAGCTTCGCAATACCCGGCGCAAACTCTTCAATCACTTTTTCAGTAGCAAAGGCTTTGGAACGGTTTCTCTGCAACCAGAACATAGTTCGCTCTATCAGTTTGCGCATTTCCATTTTCATATCTAACTGAGTAGCCTGACTTATCAATCCATCAAGCGACTCAATTTCATTCCAGATGGCCTCGGCCGAGTATAGTTTGCAAGCCAGTCGGTAGTTACGTATTACAGCCGCCACATCTGCACCTGTCTCATCCATCATCCTGAATGGGAAAGAGATCCCCAATCGATTGACAAGGTTATTAACAAGCTGGTTGCCAATAATTTCTCGCTTTAAACGATGCTCCCCAAAAACCTTCCCGAACCTCTTGTTTAATGCTGAGGGAAAGTAACCCTCTAATTCCGATAGCAAATAATCGGTCTCAAGATATCCTGACTCCAGAAGCCGCTCTTTAAGTGCCATTTTGCTATAAGCAACCAGAACGGATATTTCGGGCCGTAACAGCCCTTTTTTGTTTGCCTTTCGCTCTTCAAGCTCCTCCTCATTCGGCAGAAACTCAATATCCCGATTGAGCATGCCCTCTTCTTCCAATAGCTCAATTAACCTACGATGCACTGCTAACATTGCTGGTGCATGTGCCTCAATCATGCTAATTGCACCGCTTTGTAAATAATTGTGCCTAAGAACTAATCTCCCCACCTCATCGGTCATCTTCTCAAGAAGGTTATTGCGTTGCTTA